>JAISRV010000432.1 GCA_031273445.1 Candidatus Adiutrix sp.
GCGCGCAGCACGTCTTCCGGCGCGCAGGTCTCCGGCCGGTATTCGGCCAGACCCGGCATATCGAAAAGCCCGTCTTCGCGCAACTGATCCTGGGTGTAGAGCAGCCGCTCTTCGCGTTCCGGGTGATCCGGGCTGATGGACCAGTCATAGGCCGGGAAAAAAACAAGGCCCAGATTTTGCGGCGGCGTCCCCTCGACCCGCGTCTGTTTCGTCATCGCAGCACCCCCGGCGCGGCTTGGGCGGTCAGGCGCATGATGCGCCCGTGGCGGCCATAACCTTCCAGCGTTTGAAATGTTTCCGAAGAAGTCAGGCGCGGCGGCAGGGCTTCCGGCAGGTCCGCCAGGGCTTCTTTCAGGGCGGCCAGAAGGTCGGCCCCGGCCTTTTGGGGATCATAGGCGGCGTCTATGCGTTTTCTGAGGCCCAACGAGGGGATGGTCATAAGCTTCGCGCCGGTGTCGGCGTAAAGCTCCGCCTCCAGCATGGGCCGGGCGCGAGCCGCGCCGACGGCCCCGGCCACCTCCGCCTCCGGCGCGGCTTTGACGGCGAAACCGAAAGCTTCCGACAGAGGGGCGGCCAGGGCCTCGGCGGGCCCGCCGACCAGGTCGGCCCTGACCGGCCGGGCCCGGCGCCCCAACAGCATTTCATCGACGGTATAGACCGGCCGGCTGTTCACATAGGCCATCAACTCGTCAGCCGCCGCTTTGATTTTTGAGGTCGCGGCGGCCAGGGCCAGCCCGGCGGCCTCCTCGGGCGGGCGGCCGGCCGCGGCCTGGGCCAGGGCGAGGCGGGAAACGGATCCGTCGCCGACGTCGGCCAGTTTCAGCACGTTCAAAGCGTCGGTCAGGGTCGGGCGGCGGCGGCCCAGATCCTCCGGCTTCAAAGCCAGGGCCGGGCCTTCCCGCTCCGGCCCGACGGCGACGGCGCCGGGCGAAACGCTCAGGGCCGAATCGCCGCCCACCGCGATGGAGGAGGTGAGGAGGGCGCGCACCAGGGTCGGTTTCCCGGCCAGGGTCAGCCCTTCGCCGGTCATCAGCGGGCGGCCGTCGGCCATGACGGCGATATCGGTGGAGGTGCCGCCGACGTCAAGCATCAGGCTGTCGCCCGTTTCGCCGCCGCTCATGGCCCAGACGCCCAGGAGGCTGGCCGAAGGGCCGGCGGCTATCAGCGTGACCGGCCGGTCGGCGGCGGCGGCCAGCGGCGTGGCCCCTCCGGCCGCCGTCAGCAGAAATATGGGGCAGTTCAGGCCGAGGCCGACGGCGGCGGCGGCGAGTTTTTCGGCGAAGTCGGCGAAGAGCCCGGCAATGGCGCTGTTGAAGACCGCGGTGTTGAGGCGGCGGGGAAAGTTCAGCCGCCCGGACAGGCGGCTGGCCAGAGTCAGCGGCGCCCGCGGCGCGGCCCTGGTCACGCCGGCGGCCATCAGTTCTTCCAGGGCCGGGTTTTTGGGGCCGAACTTGCTGATGACCGCAAAAGCCCGGACCCCGCGTTGCAAAAGCCGGCGGGCGGCTGAAGCCGCCTCTTCTTCGCTTGGCGAAGAAAGCGTTTCGCCCAGGTGATTCTGGGCTCCGTCAAGCTCTTCCAGCGGCAGCTCGCCGGAAAAAAAAGCCGGGCTGAGCCCGGGGCCGCCGGTGGCCAGAACCCCGACGGCTTCGGCTTGCCCGGTCAGAATGGAATTAAGGCCCAGAGTGCTGGAAACCGACAGCCGCCGCACTCCCGCCGGGGCGCGGCCGGCCAGAACCGCGGCCATCGCCTCCAAGAGACCCGGCAAAACGTCATTCGCCCGAGTCGGGGCCTTGGCTTTTTTGACGACTTCGAATTTTTCGTCCAGCAGCGCCGCGTCCGTATGGGAGCCGCCGACGTCAAGGCCCAGATACATTTTTTACTCCTTATTCCAGCAGCGCCCGCCAACGGTCAAAGGTCAGTTCGCCGTGAGGCGGCACGATCAGAAAGCGCTCCGGGTCGTCGTAGGGGCCGGTCAGGAGGCGGTCAAGCCACAGCCGTGAACCGGCCAGGGGTTCTATGGTCATCGACACGATCCGGGCCAGGGCTTCAACCTGGCCGGCCGCTTTTTTAAGGTCATAGACGCCGGTGTCGATCAGGCCGAAACGTTCGTAGTGTTTCAGCATCATCTGATTGATGCGGTCGGCTTTGGCCCGGCCGTATTTGGCCGCCGTCGCTTCGTAGGAGCGCACCACGTTGTTTTCATGGCGCATCCAGCCGTCGGTCAAAAAATAAGTGACCGGGGAAGAGGCGGCCTTGCGGTTGGCCAGCGAGCCCAATAAGAGGGACAGGCAGTCGTCGGCCAAAGGCAACACGGTTTCATAGCGGCCCGTTTTCAGGTCGTTGACGCCGCCGCCGCAGTGGCCCAGGGTCACGACGAGGCGTTCGGTTCGGCCGTCGGCCGCATTGAGAACCTCCTGCATCCGGGCCCTCAGCCGGGCGGGGTCATTGTGCAGCCCCCCTTCCAGCCAGACCACCGGATGCTTCAGGCGCAGCCGGGCTATCGCCTCGTTCACCTCGTCTTCAATGGTTTCGCAAGCTACGACAGTCGTTTCCATAATGGTTCCGCCGTTGGCCAGGGGCGGCTATTCTAAATGTAAATGATCGGCTTGGCTGACGAAGGGCTTCTTCAGGCGCCGCCGCCAGGGGTTGCTTCTGTTTCCAGCATGCGTCTTAATGGAATCAGGGCTTTGGCCTTAATTTCCCGGGGGGGCTCCACCCGGGGCGAGGCGGTTTCCAGAGATCGGATGATGTCGATCAGCGAGTTCATTTTCATGCCCGGGCAGATCATCGGGGCGGTGGTGAAATGGAAAATTTTGGACGGGTTGTTTTTTTCCAGACGATGGCGCAGGCCTTCCTCGGCCAGGATTATGAATTCCTGTTTGGAGCTTCGGCCGCAGTAATCGACAATATCCGCCGCGGAGCCGACGAAAGAGGCCTGGGCCAGGACTTCGCGGCGGCATTTGGGATGGGCCGCGATTTCGGCGCGGGGATGTTTTTTTTGGAGATCCGCGACTTCCAGGGGGCGGAGTCGGTCATGGATGGGGCAGAAGCCGCTCCAGGAGAGAATCTTTTTTTCCGGCGCCCGGGTTTTAAAATAGGCGGCGAGATTGCGGTCCGGGGTCATCAGAACCACGTCGCCCTCCAGATTTTTAAGCATGGCGGCCATGTTGGAGGAGGCGCAGCAGACGTCGCTTTCAGCCTTGACCGCGGCGGGGGAGTTGACATGGGTCAGAACCGCGGCCTCCGGCCGTTCGGCCTTGCGCCCGGCCAGGGCTTCGGCGGTGATCATGTCGGCCATGAGGCAGCCGGCTTCCGGGTGGGCGGCGATCACGGTTTTGTCCGGGCAGAGGATGGCCAGGGTCTCGGCCAGAGGGTAAACGCCGCATAACACTATCATCCCGGCCTCTGTTTTGGTCGCGGCCAGGATCAGGGCCAGCGAGTCGCCGACTAAATCGGCGGCCTCCTGCACTTCGGGGCGGCAGTAGTAGTGGGCCAGGATGACCGCTTTTTTTTGGGTGGCCAGTTCGCGTATTACATTCGCCATGTTGCGCATCGGTCACTGCCCTTCGTCGTCATCAATGACTTCCGTCCCGCGGGGCGGTTTGAAGGTGAAAATCGAGTCGTCCAGCTTCGGGTTTTCTTCAAGGGCGCTGAGCGTGAAGTCCGTAGTTTCCCCGGTGGCGGAGGCCAGGCGGAAGCCCGTCAGGCTGAAGTCCTGGTCGCACCAGACGGTCAGCTGCTCGAAGGTCCCGCCGTCGGCTTCTTTGGGGCTAAGCGTCAAACCGTATTGGCCGGGCCGGTTGGGGCCGGCCGGGGCCGGGCCGACTTTGAAGGCGGCCTCCAGGGAGTCCAGGCCGGCCAGAAAAGATAAAAGCGGCTTTAACTGGCTGGCGACATCGATGTTTTTATAGCGGAAAGCGATTTTTTCGGCGGGGATATGCCACCAGACCGTGGCCCCGTCGGTGACCAGGGTCTCGGGCTGGGGAGAGGCCTGGGCCAGCAGCAGTTTGGACGGCCGGGACCAGGACAACAGGCCCGCGGCCGTCTGTGAAGAGCCGCTTTTGAACAATTGTTCGCTGGAAGGGGTGGAGGCCACGCGGATATAGGCCGCGCGCAGGGAGGTCAGGTTCTGATAGCGGGCCGACAGGCCGGCCAGCGCCTCGGCCTGGCCCGGCGCCGCGGCCGCGGCGCCGGAGGACAAAACAGCCAGCGCCAGGAAGGCCAGGGCCGCGGTTTTTATGCGTATATCAGTCATAATCATAATTGGGTCAGGCTGTAGTTTTTTTTGTTGAATTTGGCGATCAGGCCTTCCGGGCCGGGCAGGTGGCCTGCGCCGACCACGATGAAGCCGCTGAAAGACCTGTCGCTCATCAGGCGCTCTATTTTTTCGAACATACGCTCGTTGCGGCGGAATATCAACTGATCCAGCATGGGCGTGAGTTCAGGGTATTTGTCGTATTCGCGGAAAAAACAGTCGGCGAAGGCTTCGGGGTCGCCCCTTCGCCAGGCTTCGAAAAGGTCGGCCGTCACGTCGGGCAGGGCCGCCGCTTCCAGGAGGGAAACGCGCAGGAAGAGGTCGGCCTGGGCCTCGCTCATATTGGTGAAGACGCTCATCTGCTCTTCGAGGGTTTCCAGTTCGATTATGGGCCGCCGGCGCGTTTTGGCCTGGTTGATGAAATAGAGGTCAAGGCCGTATTGCGGCTGATAGCCGTTGGCGGTCAGGGCTTCCATCTGAACCTTGAGGGCGGCCAGCCAGGGCGCGAGAAAGGTCATCTGCGGCGTTTCCCGGCCGCTGGCTTTTAAAAGGCGGGCCGTTTCCGGGGTCAGGCGCTCGGCCAGGGGCCGGCCGTCTTTGGCCAGTCCATGGCGGCTGATGAACGAATTCAGATGGGCGGGGTCGAGATCGACGGTGTTGATTTCCACCACCAGGGTTTGGCTGGCGGCAAAGGCGGCCAGGATCGGGTCGGCCAGCGGATACAGCGATTCGTGGGCCAGATGAATGGAGCCCATTAAATAGGCCCGGGCGCCGTTTTCAGCCTGGACCGACCAGACGAAATTGGCGGCGGAAAGGCCGGAAGCCCAAACCAGGGCCGGCATAAAAGCGGCGAATATGGCGGCGGCGGGCCGCAGGGCTGGTTTCATGACGGCTCCATTAAATAATATTAGGAAAATTAGCGCCCGGCGCGCGGCGAACCCGCCGCCGGATAAAATAGGTTAACCCAAGCGGCCGGGCCGGTCAATAGCTTAATTTATGGGGCGGGCTGACCCCGCTCTATGTTTGGGGAAATGATAAAGATAAAGAAGGCGGGCTGACCCCGCCCCTGGCCTCAAGGGCGGCGAGTTTTTGAGTTCAGGGGCGCCAAAGGCGAATTTTGGCGAATTTTGGCGCACTTAAAGTGCCGCGAATAATGGTTTTTGGTTCTCAGAGGCGCCGGCTTCATTTGAACCGAAATAAATCTAAAAAATATCATATTGATTTTATTGAATAAAAATGCTAGCTAAAAAATTAAATTTTTTGGCACGTCTGTTGCTTTGTCTTTGTAAGCAAGAAAGCGGCCTTTCAGCGCCGCCTCAGCTTTGGCCCTAAGGGTCAAAGGTCATTTTTCATCTTTGACCCGAAAAGGGCGGAGATTTTCCCAATGAGGAGCAGAACCATGCGGAATAAAAAAGGTTTTACGCTGATCGAACTGATGATCGTCGTGGCGATCATCGCCATCCTGGCCATGATAGCCGTCCCCATGTATCAGAACTACATGCAGCGCGCCCGCAACAGCGCCGCCCAGAGCCTCCTGCGCCAGTTGGCCACGGCCGAGGTTTCCTACAGCGTCGATAACGGCGGCGCCTATGTCGCCGCCACCGGCGTCGGCGCGCTCACCGGCGCCAACGTCACCAGCCTGGCCAATTACGGTTTTCGTCCCGATCCGAACGTGGCTTTCACCGCGGTTGAAGCTCCCGGGTCCGGCGGCGCGCCTGGCGGCGGCTTCCGCCTGTGGGCCTCGCACAGCTCCGTCGGCTCACAGCTTTACGTTTATGACGAAATGGCCGCCGGCGGCGTCCGCGAGTTCACCCAGGGTTTGGCGACCAGTTCCGCCATCACCCCCATCCCCACCGCTCTGAATGTGTGGGTTATGACGGCCACCAGCCCTCTGGCTTTCGGCGCCCCCACCGGCCAGGGCACTATCAGCGCGGTGACGATAAGTTTGCAGGGTTCCACCTACCTGGTGACCGCTCAGACCAAAAATCCATAATTTAACACGACTTAGACTTCAGAACTCCGCCCTTTCGGCGGAGTTCTCACAGACCCGGATTCCGAGCCGTTGGAATCCGGGTTTTTAAGTTCACGGGGTTTGTCTCATCTTTTTGTCTCATCGCTCATTTGTTCCGTTCGTTAGGCCCAGCAATTTCAGGGGCTGACATCCGGCGCTTCTTTGGTGTAGGCAGATATTTTTAAAAAGCGGTCGCCCCCGGAGAAGGGCGATGGAACGACAGGGCAATCGTTTGAACATCGTAATATATTGAAATATAAAGATAATTTTTCAGGGCATCAATTTGCGAATATTTGTGATTTCACATAGTTACATTCTTTCAAGCGATTGCCCTGGATGGAACGAAGCGCCTGATTGAAGTTTGTGCCAAATGGGGGCATAATTAGGAGCGTGGATTGAAACCTTCAGCGCCCGCGTCCATGCTTCATCGACCTTGGTCGCTCCCCTTGCGGGAGCGTGGATTGAAACACGTGGACCCCGGCCTCCGCCGGGCTGACGGATTAGTCGCTTCCCTTGCGGGAGCGTGGATTGGAACTGTGAGGATGTGCGCCCTATGGCCAGGAAAACCACCAGGAAAACAGACCCAAAAATGCCCGACGAAATTCTGCCGCCCAAGTCGGATATCGTGTTCAAACTACTCTTCGGGGATGAGCGAGAACTGGGCCTGCTGACGGCTCTTTTAAAA
The DNA here is from genome assembly GCA_031273445.1 of Candidatus Adiutrix sp. Lineage (GTDB taxonomy): Bacteria > Desulfobacterota > Desulfarculia > Adiutricales > Adiutricaceae > Adiutrix. The sequence continues at coordinate 6,952 of JAISRV010000432.1, forward strand.
GCCGTCTTGGATTTGCCGGAAGACGAATATGACGAGGTGAGCATTGCCGACCCGAATCTGTTGCGGGAATTTGAAAATGACAAATTGGCCATACTGGATGTGAAGGTCAAAACCAAATCCGGCCGGGTCATAAATGTGGAGATTCAGATAACCGATACCGATGAAATGAAAGAACGCATCATTTACCATCTGTCCAAGATGATTACGGAACAGATCGGCATGGGCGACGATTACGACAAAATCAAACAGGTCGTCGCCATTGTCGTCGCTGATTTTAATTTAATTGAGGATAGTGAGCCTTACCACCACCATTACTTCTTTTACGATAAGAAAAACGACTCGAAATTTACGGATCTGATGGAGGCGCATACGTTGGAGCTGCGCAAATTGCCGCCTGAGAGCGACCAGACGAAATTGTACGAATGGCTGCGCTTTCTGCGGACTGAGAGAAGGGAGGAGCTGGAGATGCTGCCGAGAAACAATCCCGATATAAACAAGGCCGTCGGCAGACTATTGGAGCTTTCGTCGGATGAGAAGGCCCGTATGCTGTATGAAGTCAGGGAAAAGGCCCGCCGCGATGAAGCCGCCAGGATAAAGACCGCCAAGAGGCTAGGCATGGAAGAAGGCGAAGCGAAAGGCATAGCGAAAGGCATAGCGAAAGGCATAGCGGAGGGCAAAGCGGAGGAGCGGATCAGCATAGCGAAAAAACTTTTGGGCCTTAGTTTGCCGGTAGCCGACATCGCCAAAGCGACCGGTCTGCCCCTTGAGGAAATAAAAAAACTCCTTTAACCGCACAGTCCACTAGGAGTCTGTCGGGGAATATCATAACTGATTGATTTTATTGGCATATTTTTTGTTTTGCATTGTGATGTTCACAATAATAATCAATAGGTTACAAAATATACCCCGACAGGCTCCTAGGCCCGGAATTCCGCCTCCGCCGCGGAGTTCTCACAGACCCGGATTCCGAGACGTTGGAATTCGGGTTTTTAATATTAGGGGCGGGGGTGACCCGCCCCTCTTGTGTTGGTGGAACAGAGAAGAGCGGCCTAATCGCCGCAGTCGGCGAAATTTGAATGAAATGAACAGTTGATGACTGATTTGTTCCTTATAAGGGCGGGCTGACCCCGCCCTTACTTATTTCGGGTGCGGCGAGTTTCGGTGCTAAGGGGCGCCAAAGGTCAGTCGCGGCGAGTTTTGGTGCACTTAAAGTGCGCACCAATAATAGCCCCCGGCTCTCGGGCTTGTAGCCTTTATTTCGTTTGACTTAAAATAAAGTTTAAATATATCAATGTATTATTTGCTACATAAAAAATATTCGACAATTTTTTGCCCTTTTGGCACGCCTGTTGCTTTGTCCCCTGGCAAGAGATGAGTTCTCAAAAAGATTTAAAACCGCGGCCTTCGGCGCCGCACCATCTTTGGCCCTTAGGGTCAAATGTTTTCTTCATCCTTGACCCGCGAGGTCAAACATTTTACCGAGGAGCAGAATCATGAAGAACAAAAAAGGTTTTACGCTGATCGAACTGATGATCGTCGTGGCAATTATCGCCATCCTGGCCATGATCGCCGTCCCCATGTATCAGAATTACATGCAGCGCGCCCGCAACAGCGCCGCCCAGAGCCTCCTGCGCCAGATGGCCACGGCCGAGGTCGCCTACAGCGTCGATAACGGCGGCCTCTATGCCACCGTCGCCAGCGGCCCAATCACCGCCGCCGAAGTCGACGCTCTGGCCGTTTACGGCTTCCGTCCCGATCCGAACGTGGCTTTCACCGCGGTTGAGGCCCCCTCGGCCGGCGGCGTGCCCGGCGGCGGCTTCCGGCTGTTTGCGGCTCACACCTCCGTCGGCGCCCAGCTTTATGTCTATGACGAAACGGCCGCCGGCGGCGTCCGCGAAGTCACCACTGATCTGGTGACCAGCGCCAACATTACCCCCGAGCTCGCGTTGGATGTGTGGATCATAGACACGCCCACCCCCTTGGCTTTCGCCCAGCCCTCCGCCGCTGGCGCCGTCACGGATGTCGAGATAACCTTAAATGCGACATCCGGCAAATATGAGGTGACTGTGGCGAATAAGGCCTAAAAAGCGCGGCTTAGACCCGGAACTCCGCCTCTGCGCGGAGTTCTTAAGCGACCCGGATTCCGAGCCTTTGGAATCCGGGTTTTTTAAACTCAAGGGAGGGGACGGGCATGGCGAAAAAAGCTTTCACCCTGATTGAAGTCATGATCGTCCTGGCCATCGCGGCTGTGTTGGCCATGATCGCCGTGCCTCTGTTCAGGAGCTATCTGGACCGGGCCAAAGATGTGGCGGCGGGCAGCAGCCTGCAGCAGGTCGCCGTGAGCCAGGAGCTGCACGCCCAGGCCAACAACGGCTCTTACACCAGCGACTGGACCGAGCTGGGTCAATGCGGCTTTCAGCCTGATCCGAACGTGCGTTACAGCCCCATAACCATCTACACGGCCTTTGTGAACGGCGGGCCGCAAGCCGCCTTTTCCCTCATGGCCAACCATCGCAGCGGCCGCCGCGTTTTCCAGTATGACTCGGCCCTGGGCCGGGGGGTGGAGATGCTGCCCGACACCGAGCCGCTGATGACGGCCGAGGCCAACATGGTGGTGAGGAACCCGGACGGCGTCCTCACCGGGCCGTAAATTTCGTGTGCGGATTCTGTAAAGGCAAAATGAAAATGTCCGGTTTTAGGCCGGAGAGTGGGTTCAGGGGCGGGAGTTTCGGCGCCAAGGCGCGCCAAAGGTCAATCGCGGCGAGTTTTTGGTGAGCTTAAACTGCGCATTAGATTTGGCACGTTTATTGCTTTGTAATCTTTGCGGTAGAAGAGAATTTTAGTTAAGATTTAAAATCGTGACCTTTCAGCGGCGCTTCGCCTTTAACCTTTAAGGTCAAATGCTTTTCCGTCTTTTTGGCCCTGAAGGTCAGACATTTTCCTGAAATGAGGAGTAGAACCATGAAGAAGAAAAAAGGTTTCACGCTGATTGAACTGATGATCGTCGTGGCGATTATCTCCATCCTGGCCATGATCGCCGTCCCCATGTATCAGAACTACTTGCAGCGCGCCCGCAACACCGCCGCCCAGAGCCTCCTGCGCCAGATGGCCACGGCCGAGGTCGCCTACAGCGTCGATAACGGCGGCAACTATGCCACCGTGGTCAGCGGCCAAATCGGCGCCGCCGAAGTCGACGCTCTGGCCGTTTACGGCTTCCGTCCCGATCCGAACGTGGCTTTCACCGCGGTTCAGGCCCCCTCCTCCAGCGGCGTGGCCGGCGGCGGCTTCCGGCTGTGGGCGGCTCACACCTCCATCGGCGCCCAGCTTTATGTCTATGACGAAACGGCCGCCGGCGGCGTCCGCGAATTCACCTCGTCTTTGGCGACCAAAGCCAACATTACCCCCGAGCTCACGCTGCAGGTGTGGGTCATAGACACGCCCACCCCCCTGGCTTTCGCCCAGCCCACCGACCCCAACGCCGTCAAGAGCGTCGTGGCCTCCCTAAATGCGACATCCGGCAAATATGAGGTGACTCAGGCGAATAAAGTCTAAAGAACGCGGCTCAGGCCCGGAACTCCGCCCTTTCGCGAAGTTCTTAAGCGACCCGGATTCCGAGCCATTGGAATCCGGGTTTTTTAAACTCACGGGAAGGACGGCATGGCGGATTCTTGTCATAGCCGCTGATTGCGAGTGCTGAAGGCGCACGGCAAACAAGGAGACTGGGTGATTGATCCCTTCTGCGGCCGGGGCACTACGAACTTTGCAGCCCGCTTGCTCGGGATGCCTTCGATGGGCATGGACAGCAGTCCGGTAGCGGTCGCCCTCGCGAAAGCGAAGCTCGCCAGCGCTAAGCCAGGTCGACTCGTGGCGAGCGCCAAGGCCATTTTAAACGCGGCGAAGGAGCCGACATCAGTTCCTTCCGGCGAGTTCTGGAGGCTGGCATATCACGAGCATACGCTCATACAGCTCTGTCAGCTCCGCGAAGCATTGCTCGGCGAGTGTTCCTCCTCAACGCGTATCTTATTGAGAGCGATCATCCTTGGAGCGCTCCATGGCCCCCGTCCTAAGGGGAGGCCATCGTACTTCTCGAATCAATCGCCGAGAACCTTTGCGCCGAAGCCGAACTACGCAGTGAAGTTTTGGACCACACGTGACATGTGTCCCGAAGACGTCGATGTATTATCGATCATCAAGACGCGAGCGAATCGCTACCTCGCCGAGACCCTACCGGATGTCGAAAGCAAGGTGGAACTCGGCGACAGCCGAGTGGCGGACACGTTCAGCGACATGCCGAAGGCGCGCTTCGTCGTCACATCGCCTCCGTACTTTGGGATGCGCACCTATCTACCGGATCAGTGGCTACGGCTCTGGTTTCTCGGCGGCCCCGACTATGTCGAATATAGCCAGCCTGAGGGACAGCTCAAACACTCAAGCGCTGATTGCTTCGCGGCCGAAATGGGCCGTGTCTGGAAGAACGTGGCCTCGTGCACAACCGCAGGGGCACGTTTGGTTATCCGATATGGCGGGATTCATGATCGCGCCGTCGAACCGATGGATATCCTAAAAAAGTCGTTTGTCGACTCCTGTTGGAAGATCGTTACCGCGAGGGCTATACCCGATTCCGACTGCGGGCGTCGGCAGGCGCGACAGTTCCAGGCCGAACCGAAGAAGGCCATCGCCGAGCATGATGTTTATTGCCGCCGCACCTGAAGGAGAGAGAGCCAATGAAGCAGAAGAAGCCGACGGCAGGCGCGGAAACACGGCAAGCAGCGGCGAGCCGTCTCCTTGACGGAGAGAAGGTTTCGTTTAAAAACGACGTGACCAAGCTGATAGTCAGCGACGCGGAACTCAACAGTCGCTACGCCAAGGGCGAGATACGCATTGTCACGGAGCAGGCGCGGTATCCGCTTGCAGGCATCCTCGGGATGCTGAAGGAGGAGATCGACGGAGAAAACGGCAAGAAGGAGCTTCGCTACAAACTTGATCCCGAATACCAGCGTCGGCATCGCTGGAGCATCGAGAAAAAGTCGCGGCTCATTGAGTCTTTTCTGATAAATGTGCCAGTACCGCCGGTCTTCCTGTACGAACGCGATCTCGCCCGTTTCGAGGTGATGGACGGGCGGCAACGCCTAACCGCCTTGAGTGATTTCTATGCCAATAAGTTTCCGCTCACCGGGCTCCAGTACTGGGCCGACCTTGACGGTCGCACGTATTCGAACCTTCCCACGAAAGTTCGCGACGGCATTGATCGCCGGTATATTTCATCAACTATTCTTCTCAAGGAAACAGCGGCCAATGAAGAGCAGGCCTCAATGCTGAAAAAGATGGTTTTCGAGCGTCTCAACTCGGGCGGCGTCAAACTCGGTAGCCAGGAAACTCGCAACGCCGTCTATGGGGGGCCGCTCAACAAACTCTGCCTCTCGCTCTCCGAAAACCAGAATTTCCGGCGTTTGTGGGGCATCCATGCTGATCCCTCGCCGGAGGAGAAGGAGACTGACGAGGAGATTGAGGAGACTGGCGACGAATCGACCAAAGCGGGCAACACTATGTTCGAGAAAATGGAGGATGTCGAGCTCGTATTGCGCTTCTTCGCTTACCGGCAGATCGACGAGTTCAAGGCCGGTCTGAACAAAATCTCAGAGTTCCTCGACCTATTCATCGTTCGAGGCAACAACTTTGCACCGACGCTACACAAGGAATACCGAACGATGTTCGAATCGACCGTATCCTTTCTGTGGAACGTGCTCGGGGCCGACTCCTTTACCCCGCTTGGATTATCCAAGCGTCGCACCAAAATAGTTTACGACCCGTTGATGTTCATAGCGAATAGTATCGATGTAGTGCCTCACCATGCCAATCTCATTGCAAAAAAAGACGTGTTGCGCAAAGAGCTAGAGGCGATGTACGAGAGGAATCGGGAGTTATTTTCTGGGCGTCGCACGAACTTCAATGACACTCAGGAGCGAAACCGCTGCGTGAGCGACGCCTTCGCCGCCGCGATTGCCAAGGCTAAGCCGTGATCGCAATGGAGCCTGCCTATGCGTTCTACATTGGATGAACTCATATTTGTCATTGTCAAGTCAACGGGCGCACGGTGGGGACGCATTCAGAGCTTGCGAGTCGACGAGGCCGACAAACGGGAGATTGAGGTGAGCGCAAGCGCGCCTAATGGCGTCGGAGTTGGACTGGACTTCAAGTGTCCAAATGGCCCCGATGTGAAACTTATTGCGCTTCAGACTGATGACGACGTGGTGTGGAGTCCGTTGGAGTTGGGGGCCGAGTCAACAACTTTAGCGTGCTGATTCCGGAAGAAGATGGGCTTCCGCATCGCCGCGAACATAATTTCAAACGCTAATCAGCCGGAGGAGTGAAGGCCGAAAGTGGCGGCGATGGCCGTTGAGTTGAAGATGGCTTCGGGCGGGCCCTGGGCGATGAGGCGCCGGTTCAGGCAGATGACCCAGTCGGCGTGGGCCCGGGCGGTGGGCAGGTCATGGCTGACCATGAGAATGGAGAAGCGGGTTTTAAAGGTCTCCAGCAGCTCGCAGAGCAGCTGCTCGCCGTAGACGTCCACCCCGGTGGCCGGCTCGTCCAGGATCAAGAGTTCCGGCGAAAGGCTCAGGGCCGAGGCCAGGAGCACCCGTTGCAGCTCGCCCCCGGACAGAGCGCCCAGATTGCGCCTGAGGAGATGGTCGGCCTTGACCGATTTCAACAGGCCGGCGATCGCCGGGCGCAGCCGCCGGTTCTCCCCCAGCCACAAGGGGCGCTCGCTCAGGCCCAGAGTCAGGAACTCCAGGACGGTCAGCGGCAGCCCGCGGTCGAAATTGAGCCGTTGCGGCACATAGCCTATGCGGGGCGAGGGCGGGTCGAAAACAATTTCCCCGCTGAAGGGCGCCTGGCCCAGAATACTTTTGACCAAAGTGGTTTTGCCGCCGCCGTTGGGGCCGATGACGACGGTCTGGCCGCCTTTGGGGGCCTGGGCGGACAGGTTCGAAAGTATCCGGTGGCCCCCCAGGCAGACGGAAACATCTTTTATGGCCACGGCCCAGGGGGCCGGGGCCGCGCCGGACGCTTCGGCCACGCCGGCCAGGGGCGGGGCGCCGCTTCGGATAGTCATGGCCGGCGCCGCCGGCTCATTTTTTAGCGCCCCTTCTGGGCGCGGCGGCGGGCGGGCGGCTGAAAAGACGGGTCAGCACGTCTATGTCGGCGGCCATCACTTTCTGGTAATAGTCCAGCGGCGGGTCGGCCGGGCCGGAGGCGACCGGGTCGATCACCGCCACGGGCAGCCCCGTTTCGGCGCCCAGGGTCCGGGCCAGTTCCACATTGCCTTCCGGGTCGACCAGTATGGCTCTCAGGCCTTTTTCAGCGGCCGCGCCGGACGTTCCGGCCGCGCCGGACGTTCCGGCCAGGGCGACCAGCTCGCCCAGGCGGGCGGCCGAAGGGGCGACGCCGTCTTCTTCCTCAATCGTGGCCACGACCTTGAAGCCCATGTCCCGGGCCAGATAATCGAAGACGCTGTGGCTGGCGATGACCTCCGGGTGGTTGACCTCGGCCCCGAGCCGCCGCAGGGCGGCCGCCTGGGCGGAGAGATCGTTCATCAGAATTTCGGCGTTGCGCCGGTAAAGGCCGGCCCCTTCCGGGTCCAGCCCGGCCAGGGCTTCGGCGATATGGCCGACCATGACCGCCGCCGTCCCGGGCGCGGCGAAAATATGCGGGTTGGGGCCGCCGTGGCCGTGGCCGCGCGAACCTTCATAAGCCGCCCCGGCGGCCAGGTCGCTCAGGCCCAGAAGGAGGCGGGCGGGCGGCTCGCCGCCGTCGGCCGCCCCGGGCGCGAGACCGCCGGAGGCGTCGATGATTTTCAGGGCCGGCTTGGCCACTTTGAGGGCCCGCGGCAGGAAGGTCTCCAGCCCCAGGCCGTTCATGACCAGAATTTCAGCCCGGGAGAGGCTTTCAAGGTCGGCCGGCGTGGGCGCGTAATCGTGCGGGCAGCCCAAATGGCCGGGTATGAGCAGGTTGACTTTATAGGCGTCGCGTCCCCGGGTGATGTTTTTAGTGAAAAGGTAGACCGGGAAGGTGGTGCACAAAATATCCCCGGCGGCCAGGGCCGGCGCGGGCCAGGCCAGGCCGGCCGTCAGGCTGAAAATCGCGGCCGCCAGGGCGAGTTTAAATAAGGCACGTTTCATCGTGACGTCAAAATCCTTAAAAATAGCGGGTCAGCCCGATAGGGCTGACGGAGCGAAGCGACTGTTCCTAGAGGCCGACAAACAGCCCGCCAGGCAAAAAGCGCATTTTTTGCCTGGCTACGACCAGCTGCGCCAAGACAAGCTGAAACTTGTCCTTTAAAGCCTTACGACCCGGTCGGCGGTGCGCTGGGCGTTGATTATTTCATACATATTGCCTATCCGCCCGACTTTCAGCTGTTCTTTAAGCTTGAAATATTCCAGGCAGACGCCGCAGGAGATGACCACGGCCCCCTGTTCGGCCAGGTCTTTGATGGCCTCCAGAATCGGCGAGTCGTGCGTGGTCAGGTAAACGCCGCCGTTATAAAAGGCGGCCAGGCGCGGCGGCTGGTCGAGGGCGGCCAGGGTGTCGAAAAAAGCGGCGGCCAGTTTCGCCCCTAAAGTTTCGTCGCCGAGGCCCATAAAACGGCTGCCGGCTAAAAGCACGGTATTGGCGGAATCGCGGGGCGAATCAGGGTCGCGCTGGAGGCTCCGGCCGGCCGGCGCGGATTCGGCGGCGGCCGGCGGCGGCGCGGGCGCCCCGACGGCCACGGGGGTCACGAGGTCAATGATTGATTCATCCGGCGGCGTCCGGGGCGCCCCCTGGTCGTCGTCGGCCGCCGCCTGCCAGCCCCTGGGGCCGTGCCAGACCAGAATTTCCGGCCCGGCGGCTTCGCGGCCCAGAACCAGCCATTGGCGGCCCTGCTGATACGTCTGCGCCGTAAAGCCCTGGCCTTGCAGAAAGGCGGCCACGTTGACGGCCGAGGCCTCGTTGTCCAGCTCCACGGTCAGGGGGCCTTTATGGCCGCCGTCCAGAAGCGCCTTCGTCTTCAAAACCGGCTGGGGACAGGCCAGCCCGCGAACGTCCAGGTGGGGAATATCAGTCATTTTTAGCCCTCAGCCGGAAGCGAGCCCGGCGGTAATGGTTCAATGTCCGGCCATTAAACATAATTTATCCACATTAACCCTTTTTACGACGCGATGAAAGGCCAAGGCCGCGGCCAGACATAGCGCCGCGTTCATTAATAAGGCCAGAATGAAAACCTGGCCTTCCGGGAGAAGGCCGCGAAACGGTCTTATAAAGGCGGCGGAAACAAGCTGCATAATCAAAGGGTGGACAAGATACAGCTCGAAGGTGATGGAACCAAGATAAGCGCTCCATTTCCAACTGAGAAGCCTCTGGAGCGGAACGGAGTTGAACACCGCGTATAAAAACATGGCCGAACTCAGGCCATAAAACAAATAGGTCGCATATGACTCTGAAAAGTCGCGGTAAAAGCGCGGAGCGCAGGCCAAGAGCGCAATCAGCAGGAGCGGATGTTTCCCCATCGCCAAATCGGCTCTGACCAGAAGGAACAGGAGGCCTCCCAGAAGACAGTCGGCGACCCAGACTTGGCCTGAAGCATAAAAAAACATCAACCCGGCCAGGCTGAAAATCAAAAGCGAAATCTTCAGCGGCTTGTCGCGGCAGACTTCAGCGAAAATGAAAGCGGCAATGGAGCCGATAAAAAAATCGAACATGCACCAATATGTCGGCACAAGGCGATAAGTGAAAAACGCCGTATCGCTGGCATAAGAAGTCAAAAGCTCCCACAGGGAGAATTGCGGCCCAAATATCGTTCCGGGCAGGCCGAGCTGCCGCATAATGATATTAATGATGACGAAAGCCGCGTTGGCCAGGGCCAGATATTGGAAAAACCGCCTGTAGCGTTTAATCACATATTGGGCCGTCGATTGACGATAAGCCGACCCGGCGGCAAAGTAGCCGAGAAAAACGCAAAAAAACGCCACCGCCAATTTCCCGGTGAGTCCTTTAACAAGAAAGCCGGCGATGCCTGTATTCAGGGCGGCCCAATAGTCTGGAAAATCCGAAATGAAATGCGTCGGAAAAATCCAAAAAAAGCCATCAACCTCGGTGTTTCAACGTATTTCAGACGGCCGCCCATTTGAGTTCAGCGGCTTTAGGGTGAAAACGCCGCCCCGGCTAAGGCGCGGCTTCGGAACCCGGCCGAAGGATTCCTGAAGCATCGGGCGTCTCGCGCGACGGTTGCGCGAAGCCGCCGCATCAGCCGGCGGCCCTCATGGCCCTGGCCTTGGGGGCGTTGTCGGCCATGGTGATGAGGTTGATGCCGCGGTCGGCCGCCGAGAGGTTTTTGGTCATGAACATGCGCGTGACGTCGGGCGAGCTGTAGAGCTGTTGGCGGGCGCCGTCTTCTTCGGAGACGGGCAGGCTCGTCACGCTGGGCACGTCGCCGGATATGACCAGGGCGGTCTGGGCGGCTTCGCCCGAGGTGAGGACCATGCGGGGGGGCGCGGCGGCGGGGCCGATGTTGCCGGAGATGGAGACGCCCAGGCCTTCGCCGTTTCCGGCCGCGGCCCTGGGGGCGTCGGCCGCGCCGGACGACGTTCCGGCCGCTTTGGCCACCGCCGCGGACAGGGCCGCGCTGCGCCGGGGGGCGCTGGCGATGGGCCGGGGGGCGCCGCCGGCCGCGCCGGCGCCGGCGGTGAGCTGGGTGATGTAGGTGCGCTCCAGCTCCACCCGGTCCATCATGTATTCGGACAGGCGCACGTTGGTGGCCGACAGGCGGTCGACCAGGGTGGTGAGCATGGTTTTGGCGATATCGGGATAACCTTCCAGAACCTCCATGAGTTTGTCGCCGGGGAAGACCTTGACGATGCTCTTGCCCTGGCTCTTGATGGTGGCGCTGCGCGTGCCGCCCACCAGGGCGCTCATTTCGCCGAAGAAGGTGTTGTTCTGGGAAATCTCGGCAATCTGGGTCTGGCCCTTATAGACGGCCAGGGAACCCTGGATGAGCTTGTAGAAGTTGGTGTCGGTGTTGCCTTCCTTGATCAGGACGTCGCCGCTGTCGAAGACCATCTCGTCGGGATTGAGGAGATAGTGGGGCATGCTTTCTTTCTGCAGCACCGTTTTTTCCAGCACCTGCTCCAGGGTCGTCATGCCCTGTTTGGCTTTCAGCAGGCCGTCCTGACGCAGGGTGGCCATGCCTTCCTTGAGGGCGATCTTTCTGAGCTGGGCTTCCGGCACCTGCGAGGCGATGGCTTCGGCCAGAACCGGCGTCATCTCCATGATTTCAAAAACGCCCAGCCGCCCCTTGTAGCCCGAGCCCTTGCAGGTGGGGCAGCCGCGGCCTTCATAGAGCTGAACGGAGGAGACTTCGTCGCGGGCGAAGCCCGCTTCAATCAGTTTGTTGGCCGAAAGCTTGGCGGAGGGCTGCTTGCAGTTGCCGCAGACGCGCCTTAGGAGGCGCTGGGCCGAACACAGAACCATGGCGGCGGCCACGTTGAAGGACGGCACGCCCATATCGACCAGACGGGTGACCGTGGAGGGGGCGTCGTTGGTGTGAAGGGTGGAGAGAACCAGGTGGCCGGTCATGGCCGCTTCCACCGCGATTTCGCCGGTTTCAAAATCTCGAATCTCGCCGATCATGCAGATGTCGGGGTCCTGCCGCAGAAAGGCTTTCAGGGCCTTGGCGAAGGTCATGCCGACTTCCTTGACCACGTTGACCTGGTTGACGCCGGGGAAGTTGAATTCCACCGGGTCTTCGGCGGTGAGTATCTTGACGTCGTCGGTGTTGCGCAGCGACAGGCAGGAATACAGCGTCACGGTTTTGCCGCTGCCGGTGGGGCCGGTGACCAGGAACATGCCGTTGGGGCGGTAGATGGCGCTGTTGACCTGAGCCAGGTTCTTCTGGGTCAGGCCTAATTTGGCCATATCGACATTGAGGCCGGACTTGTCCAGAATACGCAGAACCACCGATTCCCCGAAAAGGGTCGGCAGGGAGGAAACGCGGAAGTCGATTTCCTTGGTTTTGCTCATGCGCAGCTTGATGCGCCCGTCCTGCGGCACCCGCCGTTCGGTGATGTCGAGCTTGGACATGATTTTGAGGCGGGCGATAAGGGCGTTTTTTATTTCCAGGGGCAGCCGGGTGCGCTTGTAAAGGGAGCCGTCGATGCGGTAACGCACGTAGAACTGTTTTTCAAAAGGTTCGATGTGAATATCCGAGGCGCCCTCCTGAATGGCCTGGAGCAGCACCTGGTTGGCCAGGTTGATGATGGTGCTGTTTTCAGCGGAGTACATGTCGCCGCTGATGTCGTCGTCGGCGCTGGAGTCGCCGAAGGCGAAATCGTCCAGCGCGTCGGAGATCAGGGCGCCGAGGTTGTCGACGGTGACGGGCCCGGCGTCGTCCGCGGCCGCCTCTTTGGGGTCAAGCGGGGCCAGAAAGCTCTGCTGCTCCTCCTCGCTGATGTTGTAGGTGGCGCGGAAGGCGTCGACGACGGCTTTGAAGGTCGCCACGCCCGGCACGATTTGATGCTTGGTGACGGCGGCCAGCTCCTCCACGGCCTTGTTGTTGGTCGGCTCCAGCATGGCCAGATAGAGCTTGTTGTCTTTTTTGGCGTAGGGGACGGCCATGCATTTTTTGGCCTGGGCGTAGGGCAGGAGGCGCACCGCGTCTGGCCAGGGTTCGCGCTCGGCCAGATTGATGGTCGGGTAGCTGTATTGCCTCGACAGGACAATGGAAACGGTGGCCGGCTCAATATAGCCTTTCTTCAGGAAAAAAACCGACAAAAAGCCTTCGGGATGGCTTTTCAGCCACTTAGTGCCCTCTTCCAGTTGCCCGCGGGTGATGTGGCCGGCCCGCATCAGGTAATCGCCGATTAAAATACGGTAACCCTCGGTGCTCTGGTCTTTGACGGTGCCGCTTAAACTTGAGCTGCGACGCAGTGTTTCTGCCATAAAATGTCCCCCGTGAATTGACGGAAAAGCGCTGATTTATTATACAGCAAGAAGCGTTTTTTGCAAGTCTTCACATTTTGGCTTGGAGGCTTGTCGGGGCTGACTGTAGCCAGGCAAAAAATGTGATTTTTGCCCGGCGAGCGAGTTTGTCGGCCTCTCAACCAGTCGCTTCGGGCTGTCTTCACATTTTGGCTTGGAGGCTTGTCGGGGCTGGGTCGTAGCCAGGCAAAAAATGTGATTTTTGCCCGGCCAGGGGCCTTTTAACCGCTTCAACCAGTCGCTTTGCTCCGTCGGCCCTATCGGGCCGACCTGTTTTTTAAAAATATTCGCCGGCCTTAAGAGCTGCCGACAGGGCCGCTTCCGCCGCGGCGACGTCTTCCGGGACGTCGACTTCGGGCGAAATACTCCGGCCGATCAGCACCTTGATGCGGGCGCCGTTTTCCAGGGCGCGCAACTGTTCCAGCTTTTCGATCTGTTCCAGGCGGCCGGGCGGGAGGCTGACGAAGCGGCGCAAAAACCCGGCCCGATAGGCGTAAAGGCCGATGTGTTTGAAATATTCGCCCGGGCCGCCGTCGCGGGGCCAGGGGATGGGGGCCCTGGAAAAATAAAGGGCCATCTGGTTCGCGTCGAAGACCACTTTGACATGGTTGGGGTTTCGTATTTCGCCAGGCTCGGTCAAGGCGACGGCCAGAGTGGACATTTCCAGGCCGGCCTCCTCCCGCAGGGCCCGGGCCAGAGAGGCCGCCTGGCCGGGCTCGAAGGCCGGCTGGTCGCCCTGAACGTTGATGACGACGTCTTCAGCGGACAAGCCCAGGAGGTCCGCCGCTTCGGCCAGCCGGTCCGAACCCGAAAGGTGGCCGGGCGAAGTCATCAGCGCCCGGCCGCCGAAAGCCCGCACGGCTTTTTCGACGGCGGGGCTGTCGGTGGCCGCCAGGACTTCGTCGACGCCGTCAATGGCCAGGGCGCGTTCGTAGACGTGCTGGATCATGGGCCGGCCTAGAATGGGGGCCAGGGGCTTGCCGGGAAAGCGCGACGACTCCCAGCGGGCCGGAATGAGGGCTACGGTTCTCATCAGGCCTGATTCCGGCCCAAAGCGGCGCCGTCCCGCCAGAGGGGCGACCAGCCGGCGGAGACGTTCTGGCCGACGGCGACCATGATTTCGGCCTCCGGGGGCAGGTACAGATCGACCCGGGAGCCGAACCTGATCAGGCCGAAGCGCTGGCCGCGCTTTAATTCGTCGCCGTCGCGCGCCCAACTGACGATGCGGCGGGCGATCAGGCCGGCTATCTGCACTATGGCCACCGGCCCGGCCGGGGTTTCCAGAATCAGGACGTTGCGTTCATTGTCGGCGGAGGCTTTGTCGAAGCTGGCGTTCAAAAAAGTTCCGGGGAAATAGGTCTGGCTGGTCAGGCGGCCGCTTACGGGCGCCCGGTTGACATGCACATTAAAAAGGTTCATGAAGATGCTTATTTTTTTGGCCGGCCCGCCGGTGTGGGGGTTGTCGCCCAGGTCTTCTATTTTTATGATCCGCCCGTCGGCCGGGGCCAGGCCGAAGCCTTCCGGCGGGGTCGGCCGGTCCGGATCACGGAAAAACCAGGCCACGAAAAGGGTTAAGACGAAAAAGAAGTTGCGGGCGCAAGCCCAGTCGGCGGCCAGGCAGACGAGAAACAGGGCCGCGCCCGCCAAAATGAAAGGCAAACCCGCCCGGGCCACCGGCAGGCGGTTATTGATGTTAAGTTCAGGATCATGGGCTTTAAAATACTTGTCGAACATGTTTTACTCCGTAGTTGTTTTGCGGCCCCGAGGCCGCCGGCCCGCCAGGGCTCCGCCCTGGACCCCGGATGCTCCGCATCCGAGGCCGCAGTTGCTTTGCGGCCTCGAGGCCGCTGGTCGGCCGAGGCGGCCCGCCAGGGCTCGGTTCACCAACGCCATCGATGCCTCCCATCCGACCAACGACCATCCGCCGCCCCGGCCGACCAACAACCATCCGCCGACCAAGCCCCTACGGCCAGGATGCGGGAGCATCCGGCGGCCGCGCGGCCCAAGCGCTATTCTAGGCCGGCGCGCAGGAGGTCGTGGATGTGGAGAATGCCGACCGGGCAGCGGCTGCCTTCGACCACGAAAAGATTGGTGATGGCCCGGCCCTGCATCAGCCCCAGGGCGGAGACGGCCAGGGTGTCCGGGGTGATGGTCACGGGCTTTTCCGTCATGATGGCGCCGGCGGTCAGATCCATAAAATAGGGGCCCATATGCCGCCGCAGGTCGCCGTCGGTGATGACGCCGATCAGGGCGCCGTCGTCGTCGATCACCCCGGTGCAGCCGAAACGTTTGCCGGTGATGGTATATAAGACATCGGGAATGCGGCTTTGGGGCGTGATCAGGGGCACTTCGTCGCCGGTGTGCATGATGTTCCTCACCAGGAGAAGCTTACGCCCCAGCCGGCCGCCGGGATGATACTGGCGAAAATCGTCGGAGGTGAAGCCTTTGGCCCGCAAAAGGCACAGGGCCAGGGCGTCGCCCAGGGCCATCATCATGGTGGTGGAGGTGGTGGGCGCGCAGCCGATGGGGCAGGCCTCCGGGAGGTTCGGCAGGGTCAGGGTCACGGCCGACCGGGCCGA
>JAISRV010000085.1 GCA_031273445.1 Candidatus Adiutrix sp.
CGGACGGAATGGCACAATATCGTCTGCTTCGACCGTCTGGCCGAAATTGTGAACGAATATCTGGCCAAAGGCCGGCAGGTTTATATTGAAGGACGCATCCAGACGCGAAAATGGCAGGATCAGAATGGGCAGGATCGCTATACCACGGAAATAATCGCCAACACTATGCAGATGTTGGGCCGTCGTGAAGGCGGCGGCGACTATGCGCCACGCCCGTCGGCCCCGCCGGCCCCGCCGGCCGAACGTCCGACCCGAAACGCCCCCCGCCCGGCTCCCGTTGACGACGACCCTTTCAGCGGCGATTTCGGCCCGCCGCCCACCGATGATGATATGCCCTTCTAATGCCCTTGGGTTATCTATAATCTTTACAATAATGCAGGATATTAAGGCGTACTGACCGAAAACATGCCAAACCGGAAGGACTTCGCGCCGGCGGGCGCTTAATGCGGCCGACGGATTATGGCCAAAAGGCGCAGACTTGCGCCTTGCCGACTTTTTATCGACAAGCGCGGAAAAATGACATATAATCGCCGAAATGTCCGCGAACGATAATGCGCGGAGCGCGGGACGAAATTTTTAATGGCCTCAAAAAAAAAGAAACCAGAAACTGATCGCAAGCCAACGGCGGCGGAAACAGTCGCTGAATACGTCAAGGCCATAGCCCTGGCCGTGGTTCTGGCTCTGTTCGTTCGTTTTTTTATTCTCCAGGCCTTTCAGATTCCCTCGGCCTCAATGACGCCGACCTTTCTGGAAGGCGACCGCGTTCTGGTGACCAAATACTCCTATGGCATCCGCAACCCTTTCACCAACCAGGTCTGGATAGAAGTCGGGCAGCCTGAACGCTGGGATGTGGCTGTTTTTATATACCCGGACGACAAAGACAAAGATTACGTCAAACGGGTGGTGGGCTTGCCCGGCGAAACGGTGGCCATGATGAACGGAGAGCTGTATATAAACGGCGTCCGCATCCCTGACCCCATGGCCAAATACGACCCGCGCGTGACCGGCGGCTATAACCGCAGTTTCGGCCCTGTGCGCGTTCAGGAAGGGCGCTATTTCATGATGGGCGACAACCGCGACCACTCAAGCGATTCCCGCGTCTGGGGCACGGTGGACGCGTCGCTTTTGAAAGGCAAGGCCTGGCGCCTGTACTGGTCCTGGGACTCCACAGACCCGAACCTCAGTTTTTACGAGCGGCTCCGAACCTCCCGCATCGGCGCCAAAATAGAATAATTCCCGAAAAACCGCCTTGCCAGGGTGGTTTTTTTTGGGCCTTGAGGCCAGGCTCAGACCTTCATCAACCCAGAGACTCCATTATCCCGGAATTTGCCGGACAATCCCTCCACGGCAGGCGGCGGACATATGACAGAGACAAGCCCTTCTTTCCCCAAAGACCTCATTGATCTGGACGATCTGACGCCGGGCCAGATCACCTGCGTTCTTGACGCGGCCGAAAACTTCAAAGAAGTTTCCGAGCGCGAAATAAAAAAAGTTCCGACGCTGCGCGGCAAGCTGGTGGTCATTTTCTTCCATGAAAATTCCACCCGCACCCGCCTTAGCTTTGAAGTGGCGGCCAAACGGCTCTCGGCCGACACTGTGGCCCTTTCCGCCTCCGGCTCATCTTTAGCCAAAGGGGAAAGTCTTCTGGACACGGCCAGGAACATTGAGGCCATGCGTCCGGACGCCCTGGTCATACGCCACGGCGCCTCGGGCGTTCCCGGCTTTCTAGCCCGCCGTTTGAAGTTCCCGGTTTTAAACGCCGGCGACGGCGCCCACGCCCACCCCACCCAGGCGCTTTTGGACATGCTGACCCTGCGCGAAGTCAAAGGCCGCCTTGAAGGCCTCAAGGTGGCTATAATAGGCGATATCGCCCATAGCCGCGTGGCCCGCTCCAACATGATCGGGCTGGTCAAGATGGGCGGCCGGGTGGCCGTGGCTGGGCCGCCTTCCATGCTGGCGCCGGAATTGGCCGAAATCTACGGCGTCGAGGTCTACGCCCGCCCGGAGCCGGCCCTGGAAGGGGCCGACGCGGTGATGATGCTGCGGATACAGCTGGAACGCCAGTCCGGCGCCCTTTTCCCCGGGGCCCGCGAATACGCGCGGGTCTACGGCCTGAACCGCGAGCGTATGAAACTGGCCAAGGACGACGCCATAATTTTGCATCCCGGTCCGGTCAACCAGGGTGTGGAGCTGACCCCGGATCTGTATGACGACGAACGCTCGGTCATTCTGCCGCAGGTCACCAACGGCGTGGCCGTGCGCATGGCCTTATTGTGCCTGCTGATCGACAACCCTGACAAGGAATAGCCTATGACCTCCATCCTCATAAAAAACGGCCGGCTCATCGATCCCTCTCAAAATATCGACGGTCCCCGGGACATGCTGCTTAAAAACGGCCTGGTGGCGGCCCTGGAGCGGCCGGGCGCCCTTCCGGAGGCGGGATCTCGGGTCATCGACGCGCGAAATCGCTGGGTGTTGCCCGGCCTTATTGATATGCACGTTCACTTGCGGGAACCCGGCCATGAATATAAGGAGACCGTGGCCAGCGGCGCCAGGGCCGCGGCGGCCGGAGGCTTCACCGCCGTGGTGGCCATGCCCAACACCAGCCCAGTCATGGATAAGGCCGAAGTGGCGGCCGCAGTCATGGCCAAAGGCCGCCAGGCCGGGGCCGCCCGCGTCTGGCCGGCCGCGGCCATGACCCTGGGCCGCCAGGGAGAAGAACTCGCCGAGTATGAAGACCTCAAAGCAGCCGGCGCGGTGGCCGTGACCGACGACGGCGCCTGGGTGACCGACCCCAAAGTGTTTCGCCGCGTGCTCGACTACGCCGCGGTGACAGGCCTTCCGGCTCTAAGTCACGCGGAAGACCACGCCCTGTCCAAAGGCGGGGCCGTCCATGAGGGCCGCGTTTCCACCCGCCTGGGGCTTCCCGGCATCCCGGCCCAGGCGGAAATCAACGCGGTCATGCGCGACATCAACATGGTGGAACTGTCCGGCCGCCCCCTCCACTTCTGCCACATATCCACCGCCGGGGCCATCGAAGCCATTCGGGCGGCCAAAAAAAGAGGATTGCCGGTCAGTTGCGAAACCGCCCCGCACTATCTGTTCCTGACGCATGAGGCCGTCGGCGACTACGACGCCAACGCCAAGATGAACCCGCCGTTGCGCGCCCCAGAGGACATGGCGGCTCTGCGCGCCGCCTTGACCGACGGCGTCGTCGACGTCATCGCCACGGATCACGCGCCCCACAGCGTTCTGGAAAAGGAAGTGGAGTTTATCGACGCCGCCTTCGGCGTCATTGGCCTGGAGACGTCTCTGCCGCTGATGATGGAGCTGGTCGCGGCCGGAGTCATAACGCCAGGCCGACTGGCGGAGCTTATGTCCACGCGCCCGGCCGCCCTTTTGAACCTGCCCGGCGGCAGCTTGGCCCCCGGCCGCCCAGCCGACGTGACGATCGTCGACCCTGATCTGTCCTTTGCCTTAAAGCCGGAAGATTCGCTGTCGCTAAGCAAAAATTCGCCCTTTTGGGGTCGCCCTTTCAAAGGCCGCGCGACCCAGGTCATCGTCGGCGGGATTATCGTCCATGAACTGGCCAAGGCCGAGGGCTGACCCCGAACCCCAGCAATTATAAATGTAAATGATCGGCTTGGCCGGGGCTGGGGCTGGACATTACAAAGGAAGCGGCCAGGGCGGCTGAACCGCCTATGGCCGCATGGTCTTAACGCTTGAGGTTATTGGCGATGGAGAGCATCTCATCCGAAGTGGTGATGGCTTTGGAGTTCATTTCGTAGGCTCTCTGAGCCACAATCATGTTGACCATTTCCGAAACTACTTCCACGTTGGACATTTCCAGAAAACCGTGGGCGATGCTGCCGAAGCCCTCTTCGCCAGGGTTGCCGTCCATAGCCGGGCCGGAGGCTTCAGTGGGCTGGTAGAGGTTGTAGCCCAGGGAGAAAAGGCCGGGAGGGTTGATGAAGCGCGACAGTTCGATGCGGCCTTCGGCCACGGCATTGCCCCGCTGGTCAAGGGCGGTGATGAAGCCGGCGGAATCGACCTCAAGGTGAACCGCGTCTTCCGGCACCACGAACTCCGGGTCTAGGGGATTGCCGTCCTGGGTGACGATGACGCCGTCGCTGTTAGTCTTCCAGGAGCCGTCACGGGTATAATACAGTTCGCCGTTGCGGATGACCCGGAAATATCCTTCGCCTTCAATGGCCATGTCCAGGGGGCTGTCGGTCTTGTTATAGTCGCCCTGGGTATGGATTTTGGCGGTGGAGTTGACTTTGGTGCCCAGACCGATCTGAATGCCCACGGGAACCTGCTGGCCGCCGATTGTCTCCGTGCCCGCGAACTTGTGGGTCTGATAGATCAGATCCTCGAATTCGGCGCGGTTCTTTTTGAAGCCGGTGGTGTTGACGTTGGCCAGGTTGTGGGCGATGACGTCAAGGTGGGTCTGCTGACCGATCATGCCGGTGGCCGCGGTGTAAAGTGATCTCATCATGATGTCTGATCTCCTTCAGATTAAGGCTTTTCAACTTGCCGCCACATGACCGGGGCAGGAGCCGGCGGCTTTGGCTTATATGAGTTTGCCTAGCTGGCCGATGGCTTTGTCGTCCATTTCGGATCTGGTGTGAACAACTTTCTGCAGGGCTTCATAGATGCGATAGAATTCGATCATCTGCACTGATTCGTTGATCGGATTGACGTTTGATTTTTCCAGGAAGCCCTGCTCCAGCCTGGTGTTTTCCGCCGGAACCGGCTCAAAGTCCGGCCGTTTGGGCACATACATGTCGTAGCCTTCTTTGATCAGCATGTTGGGGTCGTCGAACTCCACCATTTCAATTTGGCCGATGATTTCGAATTCGCCGTCCTGGTTGACGGCCTGCACCCGGCCTTCCGGCTCTATAATGACTTTGAAAGCCCCTTCCGGCACGAAACCGGCCCCGACCAGAGGATCGCCGTCCATAGTGACGATCTGCCCGTCGGAGTTGACCTGAAAGTTGCCGTTACGGCTGTAGCGGATGCCGTTGGCCGTGTCGATCTGGAAAAATCCGGGGCCGTCGATGGCGATGTCCAGGTCTTTTTCCGTGAGCTCAAACGGCCCCTGACCAAAATAGGTCTTAGACTGTTTGACCAGGTAGCCTTCGAATACGGGCACGTCTTTCTTATAACCGGGGGTCCCGGCATTGGCCATGTTGTTGGCCGTCAGATTCATCCGCTCTTCCTGGGCCATCATGCCTAGATAGGTATTGTTCAAATGGTATGGGTATGGTCCGATAAACATGGCTGACCTCTTTTCCGGGGCGTCGAAGCTTCAGGCCGCGCGGACGAGTCCGGGCCTTGCCTAAGAACCAAGCAAGATAAAGGCCAAAAATAGACTTTGGAGGCGCATACGACTCAAAACGATGCTTTTTATCTGCTTTAAAACAGCGCCGCCGGCGCTGGAGAAGGGCTAATTCTCAACGCGTCAAAATTCAGACGGCCTACTCGCGTCCTGTAATAACAGAACTTTGGCCTACTCCAGAGGTGATCATGCTTTTTTCCATTGCCGGTTATTTGACCAGATGCGTCTCCGTAATCGCGCGCATCACCGGGATTGACGTCGAAGTGATCGACCAGGATTTGAAGCGCATTGCCGGAACCGGCATTTACGCCGGGCATGTGGGCCTCAGCATAGCCTCGGCCGGGCAGATATACCGTCATGTGCTGAAAACCGGCGCGCCCGCCTTTCTGACCGACCCTCAACGCAATCCCATCTGCGCGGATTGTCTCAATATTGACGACTGCCGGGAAAAATTGACCTTCGGCGCGCCGATCAAGGGCGACGGCCGGGCGGTGGGCGTTCTGGGCATGGTCTGCTTCACCGATGAGGACCGGGAACATGTGCTGGCCAATTATGACAACTATGCCTACTTCATAGAGCAGATCGCGGCGCTCATCAGTTCCCGTCTGAACGACAGGCTGGCCGTAAAAAAAGCCCGCCAGTTCAATGATGTGATGACTCAGGTGCTGGACACCAACGACCGGGGCATAATAGTCTTCAACAACCTCGGGCGCCCTTATCACATCAATGCCCGGGCCCGCGCCGAACTGGGGCTGCGGGCGGAAGACCCGGCGGATGATCTGGGGGTTCAGGGCACCGGGGAAAAATTTTCCGAATTCGACGAATTCGTCGTCGCCGCCGGCGGCCGCCGCTCTCTGGTGGTGGGCCAGCGGCACATTCTGGGCCCGCTGGATCCGGATTTTTCCTCCATTCTGGTGTTCAACACCCTCACCCGCTTCAAAGACCACATTTCCGGCTTCACCATGGAAAACAACAGCCCCGGCCTGGACACGCTCATCGGCTCTTCCGACAGGATGCTGTTTCTGAAAAACCAGATCCGCCAGGTGGCCGGCTCGACTTCCACCGTGCTGATAACCGGCGAAAGCGGCACCGGCAAGGAACTGGCGGCCAGGGCTATCCATGCCGCCAGCGACCGCCGCGACAAACCTTTTATCGGTCTGAACTGCGGGGCCATCCCCGAAACGCTTTTGGAAAGCGAGTTGTTCGGGTATGCCAAAGGCGCTTTTTCCGGGGCCAACCCCAAAGGGCGCATCGGCAAATTCGAACTGGCCAACAGCGGAGTCATTTTTCTCGATGAAATAGGCGCCATGCCCCTTTATCTGCAGGT
>JAISRV010000272.1 GCA_031273445.1 Candidatus Adiutrix sp.
GCAGCCTTTTTCTCCCTTGTCGTTCCGCGGCGGGAAAGGCATAAGCGAGGCATAATCCAGCCAAATCCCCCGATCTTCTTTAATTTGAAAAGGCTGTTCGGCCCCATCTTTTTTGTTGACGCCATAGGCGACCATTGGGTCATGCTGCTTAATCGGGCCCGAGTCAGACAGTTTCACCCCCGAGGCGAAAAATACCCAGCGCACTTCGCCGTTATTTTCCGGAATAAGATGTATGGCGCGGCTTGGCCAGGTGTACAGATCGGCATAGCCGGCGAAGGTGCGCTCAGGGTTTTTCCCCAAGTAGGCCAAGGTTTCCGGCGGCCTTTCCCACACTGGAAGATCGCGCTCCTGAACGGCCTTGTCTTGCGGCGGCAGGGAAAGGAGCAGCGTCCGCCTCAGGTCGTCGCCGGTCGGCAGCGCCAAAATTGAAGTGGCGGAAGGCGCGTAACAAGTGTGGGCAATTTCGCTTTTGCCGCAGGAGAGGGCAAAAGTCTGTATGGCCGCCAGCCAGCAGGCCACCGCCGCCGGCCGCGCGGCGGCCTCGGACCTGACATCGAAATGGTCAAAAAGAACCTTGGCGTTGTATGGGTTGTATTCGACCGCCAGGACGGACCATGATTTCTTTTTTTTGGCCTGGAATTCCGCCACCTGCCAAAAGGGGCGTTGGGCGTCGAACAGGTCGAAGCGCGAACGCCATTTTTCCAGATAAGCCGTGAGGTCGTCTTTTGGCCAGCCGGATTCATGCCATTGCGCCACTTCTCTGACGTATTTCGGGGCCAAGGCCCGGTATAAAATAGCCAATAACAGGCGATGGAGCCCGGCCGTGGCCAGCGGGGAGGGATGTTCCAGCGCTTTTATCGCCCCGGCGCGGGCGAAAAGCTCCAACAACCCCAGTTCCTCCCGCTCGCCATTGAGCCATATGACCGGAATCCAGGGGCGATCCAATAAATTGAAAGTCGGCATAAGCCTCCCCGGGCGTTCAACACGATCGTTAACATGTTCAGCTGATTGCCGGCTGAAAATGCGTCTTCTTTAATTTAGTCTTAATTATAACGCAATCCCAATTCTTCGTCCAGCACAATGGCCGCGTTTTTTATCCAGGCCCGGTTGGCGTCCAATCTGAAGGCATAGGCGTCCCGCAAAAAAGGCGAGGTTCGCCAGCCGGGCGGCAGGCTTGTTTTTCTAAGTTCGGCCACCAGGCTCTGGCGCGACACCCGCAGGGAGCGCAAAACAAAGGCCCGGGCCTGTTCCGGCTCAAGTTCCCGGTTGGGGTCGAAAGGTTCTTTTTCCTCAATCGGCACAATCACCGCCGATTCCTCGCCCAAACGGGTGGGGGCGATTTTTTTGCCTCTGGCCCACGGGGCGTCTTCGTCCTCAAACCATGCTCCGCTCGCCGCGTTGGCCAGAAAAGCGTCGGGCGAGGCGATCATCGCCGCGGCCGACAAGTTCCAATGCGCGTAATTTTCACCATCATGCTTGTCTTTTGCTTCTTCATAGCGTTTTAAAAGATCGTCAGACATGGCCGGCTCATTTTCATAGACCTCGGCGACCAGGCGGTCAATATCGTCCGGCAGCACTATTTCGCTTCGTTGCCGGAGAAGCCGCCAAGTGGACAACAGCAGACTCTCATAATACACCGCGCGCCACCACAGCGGGCCGCCAAAATCAGGCGGCTCGGCTTCCGCCAAGCCGGACGTCCAAAGCGCCGGGGCCGGATACGGCCGGCCCGCCCGCTGAAACCGCCACAGGCGGCCCGCCCTTTGCAAGAGAAGATCAATCGGCGCCAAATCGGAAAACATGACGTCGAAATCCAAATCCAGGCTCTGCTCCGCCGCCTGGGTGGCGATGAGAATGCGCCGGCTTGAATTTTCAGCCTTTTTCCCGAATTCCTCCAATAGACGTTCCTCGCGGGCCTGGCGTTGGTCGGCGGGGAAGCGGGCGTGGAAAAGATACACTCTTGTTCCATCCGCCAGCCGCTTGCCGACGACCTGGTTCCGAAGGCGCAGCAACTCGCCGGGAGGAAAAAGATTATACAGAGCCTGGGCCCGGTCGACCGTGTTCACCAGGGCCAGGGCGGCCCCTTCAGTTGAAGAGGCCGCAAATTTTTCATAGACCCGGCCGAGGTCGGCCTCGACCCGCTCCAGACGGATGACGCGACGCAGGTCGGGATTGGCGGCGAAATTTCGTTGTCTGAGGGGGCGGCCAGGCTGAAAAATAGTCAAACGCGGGTAGGCGGCCTCGCCCGCTTCCGGCCAGGGCGCGTCAAGCCTTTTAGCCAGGTCGCGCCGAAAAGCGGGATGCATGGTGGCGGACAGGAGCAGAACCGTCGAGCCCAGGCTGTACAGCCAATGAACCAGGTGGAGAAGCAGTTGGCTGGTGTAGGCATCGTAAGCGTGCACTTCGTCCAGCGCCACCACCCGGTTCGCCAGCCCCCAGAGCCTGACGAAATGATGTTTGGCGGGCAGGATGGCCAGGAGCGCCTGATCGACCGTGCCCACCCCGTATTCCGACAACAGGGCCCGTTTCCGCTGCGAAAACCAGGCCGCCGCGACGACCGGGCCGGAGCCGGAGTCGTCGTCCGCGCCTGGCGGGGGCGGGCGTAGACTCTGGAATTCACGGTTAAGGAAGGCCTGGGCATGAAGCAGTTGCAGGTCTATGCGCGCCTTGCCCCGCTCAAGACCGGGCGCCTGAAGAAACTCTTTCACCCGGGTGAACATGGCGTTGCCGGTGGCCTGGCTGGGCAGGGCGACATACAGGCCGCGATGCCCGAATTTGGCCCGCGCCAGCATATGCGCCTGCCAGGCCGCCTCGGTTTTGCCCTCGCCCATGGGCGCTTCGACCAGAATGACCGCCGGTTGGTCGAGTTTCTCCACCTCTTCCGCCAAAGCTTGCTGCAAGGGCCGGGGCGCTTTCCCGGCGAACAGGTCGGCGAAGCTCGGCCGACCTGGCAGCAGAGGCTTACGCGCCCGCCAGCCCAAGGCGTCCAGCGCGCCTTCGGCCATCTTTCTCCGTCGCTTGTATAACCTGCCAACTAACTTTGGAAACTTTTAAAATGGGGATTTGATGAGACTATCGTGCTAAAAAGATAAGACTATCGCGAGCTTATAAATTTTTTTACGCCGAAAAGGCCCTGATTTTAACCTTGGAAAAAATCGGGCAATTTCGGCTTTTTTGTCAGTTGAGTTTGGAAAAAATCAGTCGTCTTTATGGACGGCCGGCGATACGTTAGGGGGAAACGGGGGGCCTTTTGGCACTGAATCCGCTGCGGGGGGGACGAGAAGCCCAGGGCGGGTTTTTAGCCAATCTAAAAATTCGGGAAACCGTTTAATTATCTCTACTTGCGTCCACCCATGCCTTGATTCGCTGCCGGTTCGGTATTCATTCCACAGATTATCAAAAGCGTTTGGGCTCAAATTCATTGCCCAGTCCCCGATGTTATTGTTATAACTAAATATTTCT
>JAISRV010000412.1 GCA_031273445.1 Candidatus Adiutrix sp.
CATGAAAGGCGCCTTCTGCAACTGCGCTTCACGTATTTTATATCCAAGCTTTTCATTACGCAAGTCGGCTTCCGCCCTCAGGCCGGCCCGCCGCAGTCTGTCGCGGGCCGACAGGGCGAATTCGTCCGCCCTTGAGGTTACGGTCAAAAGGCGAATCTGTTCCGGCGCCAGCCACATGGGAAAAGCGCCGGCGTAATGCTCAACGAGAATGCCGATAAACCGCTCCAGGCTGCCGAATATGGTGCGGTGCAACATGACGGGACGCTGTTTCTGGCCGTCGCGGTTCACATAAGTGAGGTCGAAGCGCTCCGGCAGGGTAAAATCGCACTGAATGGTGGAGCATTGCCAGCGGCGGCCCAGGGCGTCTTTGAGCTTGACGTCGATCTTGGGGCCGTAGAAAGCCCCGTCGCCTTCATTGATTTCGTAAGGCGCGCCCTTGTCGGCCAGGGCTTTCTTCAGGGCGGCCGTGGCCATTTCCCAAGCTTCGTCGGAGCCTATGCTCTTGGCCGGCCGCGTGGACAGCTCCATCTCATATTCGAAGCCAAAAGCGCCCATCAAATCCGAGACCAGGTCCAAAATGGCCTTGATTTCGCCGTCCACGTATTCCGGAGCGCAGAAGACATGGGAATCATCTTGGGTGAACTGACGCACGCGGGTCAGCCCGTGCAACACGCCGCTCTTTTCGTGGCGATGCACGGTGCCCAATTCGAAAAAGCGCAGCGGCAGGTCGCGGAAAGAGCGCAAATGGGAGCGATAGATGAACATATGGGCCAGGCAGTTCATAGGCTTGAGGGCGTAGCCCTGGCCGTCGACCTCGGTGAAATACATATTCTCGCGGTAGTTGTCCCAATGGCCGCTCTTTTTCCACAAATCCGAACGCAGTATCTGCGGCCCCATGACGAGGTCATAGCCGCGGCGCAGGTGTTCCTGACGCTCGAACTCTTCAAGGATCGCCCGCAAAAGCGCCCCCTTAGGATGCCAGATGATCAGGCCGCCGCCGACTTCATCGGCCACGGAGAAAAGGTCAAGGTCTTTGCCCAGGCGGCGATGGTCGCGGCGTTTGGCTTCTTCCAGAAGACGCAGATGCGCGTCCAGATCCTTTTTATTAAAAAAAGCCGTGCCGTAGATGCGCTGCAGCATGGGCCGGCGCTCGTCGCCCCGCCAATAGGCCCCGGCCACGCTCAGGAGCTTGAAGGCCGTGGCCCAACTGGAATCAGGAATATGCGGCCCGCGGCAAAGATCGACAAAATCGCCGCTTTTATAGACGGAAACGCGGTCGAGGTTTTGCTCGCGCGCCAGGTCTTCAATGAGCTCCACCTTGTAGTCTTCGCCCTTGGCTTTGAAATATTCCACCGCGGCCAGGGGCGTCATTTCCGAGCGTTCAAATTTCTCGGCCTTTTTGACGAGCTCCCGCATCTTTTCCTCAATGCGGCCCAGATCGTCCGGAGTAAAGGGCTCATCCCTGTCGAAATCGTAATAAAAGCCGTTTTCAATGGCTGGGCCAATGGTCGGCTTGACCTGGGGAAACAGCGCGATGACCGCTTCGGCCATGATATGGGCCACGGAATGGCGGAGAAGAGCCAGGGCCTCGGGATCGCCCTGATCCACCGGGCGCAATTCGCCGTCTTCGGTCAGCGCCGTCTCCAGGTCGATCATGCGGCCGCTCAAGCGCGCGGCCGCCGGCTTCAGCGGCCCCTTGGCCGGAACCCCGGCCAGACGCAGGGCTTCGCCGGCCGTGCTCCCTTTGGGGACATCGTATTCTTTGCCGTTTATGTTCATTTTATGCATGACCGTTTCACCAGCGCCTTTCCCGATAAAGAGGCCTTCGCTTCGCCCGCCGTTAGGGCTTTGACGAAAAAAGGCCCGACAGGGCCAAATTGCTCGTGAGGCGCCACAGATGTTTTATAAATACCCTGTCGCCTCCTCCGCCGCCCTAACGCCGCCTTTTGCGATAAATTAAAGAACTCCCGGCGCCTTGGGCAAGCAACCGGGAGCCTTAAAAATGGTAGGCGTGAAGAGATTTGAACTCTTGACCACTACCGTGTCAAGGTAGTGCTCTCCCCCTGAGCTACACGCCTTTATTCTAGCCTCTCCGGACGGCGGACCGGTCGAAAGTTTACTTAATCAATCAGCTCAGCCCTGCCGCATAACGTGCTAATTGTGATATAATGCCCTATAATTATAAGAATGTCAAGATTTTTTCAACAGCGTAGAAGCAAAATGAAAATGTCCGGTAAAGACGATTAAAGGGGGAGGCGGAAAGTAAAGGGGTAGTAGGCCTATGTGATGAAGTATGGCTGTCCGGCGGCGTTTTACAACGCCCGTCACAGTATTTTCACCAAGCATGATCTTGAAGATGTGGAGCCGAGGCAGTTTCAGCGCGCGTTGAGGATTTTGTGGATAGAGGATATATGCGTGTTGACGCCGCAGGCCAAAGGTCGTGTGGAGCGGACATTTCTCCGGCCTAAAACCGGACATTTCTATTTTGCATTGACAGGTTTTGATTTGGGCTTGAAAACGTAAAAATTGAGGTTTATAATTAAACAAACGCTACTTGCGGCGAAAATCGTATTCCGACACGCGCAGGCTTAAGGCCTCCCAGTCGCCGGCGGTTGCCCAAGGCCCCTCACCGTCGCGCCTGGCTGTCAAGGTGAAGGAACTAACATATGGAAACATCGAATTTTTTAAAATTCGTGGAAAATCTTGATGAGCCGGTTTTGATCGTCGGAGGCGAGAATTGCGAAATTTTTTGGAGCTCACCTCAATTCAGAATTATGATTGACCCATTGGGCCAGCAACAAGGTCGCCTCGTGGTGCGGGATATCCTCCGAGGCCATGTCGACTCTTTCATCGGCGGCGCCGGAGAGGCGCCGCAGTCGAAGCTGATCGCCACGCAACTGGCCGATTGGCACGGCGATATCCATCTTTCGCCCTGGATGTGGGAAGGGCGGCCTGCCATCTTGGCCACCTTCAAGGAGCACAGCAGCCAGGAACTGTTCCGCGACGAAGCTAAACGCCGTGATGCCCTGCGTCGCTTGAGCGGGGCTCCGGTTCTGACGGCCGGAAATTTTTACGAAGCATCCAAACTGATTACGGAGACGGCGGTCAGGACTTTGGGGGCGGCCAGGGTGGGCATCTGGCGTATTGACGAGGTCAAGAGCATGCTGGCCAACGAGGTGGTCTTCAACCTTTCCAGCGGTACGCATTCCGTGGCCGAGCCTTTTGGTCTGGAGGTTTACCCCCAGTACATCAGTCTGCTTCATACCGAGCGCAATATCGTCATTCCAGATACGGCCACCGACACGATTTTGCCAGGGTTGTCCAGCGATTATAACTTCCTGGGCGTCCGCGCTCTTTTGGATTGTCCCATCAGGATAGGCGGCAAACTGGCGGGCGCGGTCTGCATTGAACACGTTGGAGATGAGCCGCGTTACTGGAGCTTGGAGGAACAGGCCTTCGGCGCCTCGGTGGCCGACTTCTGCGTCATCGCCATGGAGAGCAGCCGCGTCTACGAAAGCGAAAGGCGCATCTCTACTTTGCTTTCCAATCTGCCCGGCACCGCTTTCAGATGTTGCAACGATTTTCCGACTTTTACCATGGAATATATGAGCGAAGGCTGCCTGGAGATGACGGGCTATCCGCCGGAAGACATCGTGGGCAATAATAAATTATGTTTTTTTGATATCGTCCACCCGGACGATCTACCGAAACTTAAAGCCGAAAATGAAGTCACTCTTATGGTCGACCAACCCCTGGACACCACCTTCCGCATAATTCACAAAAGCGGAGAGGTACGCTGGATATGGGAACGCAGCCGGGTAGTCGAAACGCAGCTCGACAACCCGAACTTCAGTATTGTTGAAGGTTTTTTCAGCGACGTTACTGAACAGCATCGCCGCAAGGAGGCGGAAAGCGCCAGCCGGGCCAAAAGCGAATTCCTGGCCAATATGAGTCATGAAATTCGTACCCCCATGAACGGCGTCATGGGCCTGACTTCTCTGTTGCTGGATACCAACCTCAACCAGCAGCAACAAAAATATGCCACAACCATCAAACGCAGCGCCGAGGCCCTTTTATGCGTCATAGACGATATCCTGGATTTTTCAAAAGTTGAATCAGGAAAGATGACGCTGGAAAGCATGAATTTTTCCCTGAGCGATATGCTGCACGACATAAGCGATATGCTGGCGCCGACCATAAAGGAGAAAAAACTGGATTTCAGCCTGAATGTGCCTGAAGACTTTCCGGATAATGTGCGGGGAGATCACTGTCGGGTGCGCCAGGTTCTGGTCAACCTCCTGTCCAACGCCATCAAATTCACCCCCTCCGGCCTGGTGTCTCTTTCCTGTTCCCATGCCCTTGAAAATGTCGACGGGCGGGTGCGCCCTCGTTTAAATTTTGAGGTGCGCGATACGGGAGTCGGGGTGCCTGAAGACCGCCTGGCTTCCATTTTTGACCCGTTTATCCAGGCCGATAATTCCACCACGCGCCAGTTTGGAGGCACAGGGCTTGGCCTTTCCATTTCCAAGCGTCTGGTAAAACTCATGGAAGGCGATATCGGGGCTGAAAGCTCCCTTGGGGTTGGTTCACGTTTTTGGTTCAATGTGCTTTTAGAGGAACCCAGCCACGCAACTGAAGAAAGCGCCTCGTGGCGACGTCGAGATGAGCAGGCTGAAAACGCCGGGCACAGCCTGTACATTCTTCTGGCCGAAGACTCCCCGGTCAACCAGATGGTGGCCAGAGGCATTTTGAAGAAAATGGGCCATCATATTGACGTGGTCAACAATGGCCTGGAGGCGCTTGACGCGTTAAAGCGCAATAGGTATGACCTGGTGCTCATGGATTGCCAGATGCCGGAAATGGATGGCTATGAGGCCACCAGGGTGGTGCGTGACCCGGCGGGCGGGGTTTTGGATCAGGGCATACCAATTATCGCCATGACCGCTCACGCCATGACCGGAGACAAGGACAAGTGCCTAGCCGCCGGCATGAACGATTACATACCTAAACCCATTAAGTTGGATCACCTTCGGGAGACTTTGAGCCGTTGGTCCGGCCGTATGCGGGAAGAAGCGACCGAAAAGCCATAGCCTTTGGAGACCTTAGACCGGATGTTCAGATATTCCTACCTAAATTCACCGTAATTATTATACCTGCATTGACGGGACTGTGACCCCGAAAGCCATGTAAATACCCTCTTGCGCCTATGTAGTATAAGCAAGCGGAGATAGGCACAAGATAGGAGAAAATAATATACAATTATACTTATTTTAAATATAATTGAGGTATGAAAAATAATTAACCTGCCTTTTGAAAGTATTTGAAGACATGCCGGACCCGCGTCACCACCGCGCCAGAACAAAATATGCCGCTATCAACCTGGGCGCATTACGGGTAATGTCCATG
Organism: Candidatus Adiutrix sp.; assembly: GCA_031273445.1. Taxonomy (GTDB): domain Bacteria; phylum Desulfobacterota; class Desulfarculia; order Adiutricales; family Adiutricaceae; genus Adiutrix. The sequence continues at coordinate 5,407 of JAISRV010000412.1, forward strand.
AATATTTTAAGGCAAGAATCCTCAAAGAAAAGCTTAGTTCAAAAACAGCGCACCGCCGCCAGATCGTCTCGCTTCCTTTTACAGCTCCTGAAATTAGATGCCTAGGCCCAGGGAAAAAGGGGCTATCGCGTTGATCGTAAATCAGAAATGGACTAGATATAGTAAGGTGCGCGCGTGCGCGCGCATTTAACCTTCACAGCCATATGAGGACGACGAATGAGCTTACCTATGAACAGAAGGTTTTTTTTGATCATTGTCGGCTTATTGTTTTTTTTGACCTGCTTTCCGGCTTGGGCCGCCCAAACCACGGTCGTCACTCCGCTTGGTCAGGTAATAGGCCTTGAGAGCGACGGAATACGTGTTTTCAAGGGTATCCCTTACGCCAAGCCGCCCACGGGCGAATTGAGGTTCGCGCCTCCGCAGGATGCGGAACCATGGCCGACGCCTCTGAATGCGGAGAATTACGGACCCAGAGCGGTTCAGATCAGCGCGCCGGGCGGCCCGCCCATGTCGGAAGACTGCCTTACGCTGAATATCTGGGCCCCGGCCAATACCAAGGCCCTTCTGCCCGTGTATGTGTATATTCATGGCGGCGGATACGCCGTCGGCGCGGGTTCCGACGCCAGCTACGACGGCGCTTCATTTGCTAAAAACGGCATCGTGTCCATAACCATCAACTATCGACTTAATGTCCTGGGCTTTTTCGCCAGCCGGACGACTTTCGATCAATACGGCGCCACTGGAAACTGGGGGCACCTGGATCAGATCAAAGCTTTGGAGTGGATTCAGAAAAATATCGCCGCCTTTGGCGGAGACCCTGACAATGTGACCATAGGCGGGGAGTCGGCCGGCAGCATGAGCGTCTCGGCTTTGATTCTGAGCCCGTTGGCCAAGGGGCTTTTCCAGGGCGCCATTCTTGAAAGCGGCACTATGTTAGGCGTCCCCCAAGGCTCCTACTACGCAAAGGGCGATTTAAAGCGCAGCATTGATTTGAGCCGAATCCTGGCCTTGATGTTCAACGCTGAAGACAACGCGGAGGGGCTGGCCAAACTGAGGCGGGCGGAGGCCGCGGCGCTGGCCCA
>JAISRV010000430.1 GCA_031273445.1 Candidatus Adiutrix sp.
CGCGACGGCGAACAGGCCGCCGGAGTCAACCTCAACGCCGCCGAAAAGCTGCAAATCGCCAAACAGTTGGCCAAAATGAACATGGACGTGATCGAAGCCGGCTTTCCCGCCGCCTCGCCCGGCGATTTCAATTGCGTCAAGACCATCGCCCGGGAAGTCAAAAACGTGACCGTGGCCGGTCTGGCCCGCACCCGCGAAGGCGACATCCGCGCCGCGGCCCAGGCTCTGGCGGAAGCCGAACATGCCCGCATCCACACTTTCATCGCCACCAGCCCCCTGCACATGACCCACAAACTGGAAATGACCCCCGAACAAGTGCTGTCCGAAACCAGAAGCGCCGTCGCCCTGGCCCGATCCCTGGTCTGCGAGGTGGAATTTTCCGCGGAAGACGCCAGCCGCTCCGATCCGGACTTTCTGATCAAAGTCTTCAAACAGGCCCTTGAAGCCGGCGCGACCATACTGAATATACCCGACACCGTCGGCTACGCCATGCCCGATGAATTCGGCGCCTTCGTCAAAAAACTGATCGACGGCGTGGCCGCGCCCGCGGGCGTCATTTTTTCAGTGCACGCCCATAACGACCTGGGCCTGGCCGCGGCCAACTCGCTGGCCGCCGTTCGCGCCGGAGTGCGGCAGGTGGAAGGCACCATTAACGGCATGGGCGAGCGCGGCGGAAACGCGGCTATCGAAGAAGTGGTCATGAGCCTGAAAACCCGGGCCGACATCTACAAGCTGACCGCCAACCTGGACACCACCCGCCTTTATCAGGTCAGCCGCATGGTCTCGCGGCTGTCGGGCGTGGTCGTGCCGCCCAACAAGGCCGTTGTCGGGGCCAACGCCTTCGCCCATGAAGCCGGCATCCACCAGCACGGGGTGCTGGCCAACCGCGAAACTTATGAAATCATGAAGGCCGAAGACGTCGGCAGCGTGCCCGCGGTCATGGTCTTGGGCAAGCATTCCGGACGCCACGCCTTCCGCGACCGCCTGGAGACCCTGGGCTACCAGCTCGACGACGAACAGACAACTAAAGCCTTTGAAATATTTAAAGTTTTGTGCGACGAAAAAAAAGACGTGACCGACGGCGACATTGAGGCCATCATCTCCGACCAGATTCTGGCCGTCACCCCGGAACACCGCTATGACCTCAAAGAATACGCGGTGCATGTCGGGGCGGGCCTGGCCACGGCCGCCGTGGTGCTCAGCCGCGATGAAGACGAGTTGAAAGACGCCGCCACCGGCAACGGCCCCATCGACGCGGCCTACAACGCCATCAAGCGGGCCACGGGCCTGGAGCCGCTCCTGGAAAACTTCAGCATCCGGGCCATCAGTCCGCGCTCGGACGCCATGGGCGAAACCATAGTCGCCCTGCGCTATGGGGAAGTGACCGCCCAGGGGCGCGGCTCCGACACCGACATCGTCAAAGCCGGCATCCGCGCCTATATTAACGCCATTAACCGCCTCTACACCCAGGCCGCGGCCAAAGACATAAAAATAAACGGCGAAAAAGCGGCCGAACCGAGCAAAAAGGCCTGAAGAATAAATGGCCGGACGCCCGGGCGAAAAAGCGGGAAAAAAGATGAAACTGGCGGCCAGCGACTATGACGGCTCCTTGTTCATGCGGGGAGAAGTCAGTCTCGGCGACCTTAAGGCCATTGAGGAGTGGCGCGCGCGCGGCCATCTTTTCGCTATCGCCACCGGCCGCGATCTCAACCTGATTCGCCATGATATAAAAACGCGCCGGATTCCCCTTGATTACCTGATCTGTAATACCGGCGCTTCGCTTTACGACGCCGGGCTTAACCTTCTGCAGGCCCGCGAGCTGCCCGACCAGGCCGCCGTGGCGCTGCTCAAACACCCGCTCTCGGCGGCCAGCCGCTATATCCTTTTCTCGGGATCGGACGCGACCTATCTAAACATGCGCGCCGAAGAATCGTGGCTGACGTCGTTGAAACTGCCGCTGACGCCCGTCAGCGCCGAGGAAGCCGCCTGTTTGTCGGGTCTCCAGCAGATCGGGCTGGAGTATGACTCGGCCGAGGCGGCGCGTCGAACCGCGCGCGCCTTAAATGAGAGCCTGAAGCCGGACATGCAGGCTCACCAGTGCGGCGTCTGCGTCGATATCGTCGCCGCCGGGATTGACAAGGCCGCGGGCCTGACCGCTCTTTCGCGCCTGATCGGCCATGGCGACGCGGAAATTCTGCCCATCGGCGACAGCGAAAACGACCTGCCGATGATCCGGCGTTTCGGCGGCTACGCCGTCGGCGGCGCCCCGGAGGCGATAAAAAAAGAGTCGCGCGGCGTCTATGAAAGCGTCGGCGACATGTTGCTGGCCCACCTGGACGATTAAAAAGTCGGCCCGATAGGGCCGACGGAGCGAAGCGACTGGCCCAGAGGCCGATAAAGTCGCCCGACAAGCCTCCAGGCCAAAATGAAAAATGAGGTGTAACCCATGGGCCTGATCAAAGGTTCGCTGGCTCTGACCCGTTACCGGGTGACGCAGGAGCCGCCGGAGGATTTAAGCGACGAGTATATCAGCGGGAGGCTTTTAAAAAATTCATTTGTCGACATAGAGCACTCCCCGGAAGAAAAAAGCCTGGGCTGGGTGGAATTTTTCAATCACCTCGACGCCGGTTTCAACCCCGCCGTCTATCGTTTCGGCGGCCTGACGGCTTTTACCCTGCGCCTGGACACCCGCAAACTGCCGGCCAAAACCATCGCCCGCTATTACGCCGTTCGTGAGGCCGAATATATCGGGAAACTGGGGCGCAAGCCCAACAGCCTGGCCAAAAAGGAACTCAAAGAGACGGTCAAGGCCGAACTTTTGCGGCGGGCCCTGCTCAACACCGAATTGATGGAAACGGTCTGGCTGCATCGGGAAAACGAAGTCTGGCTGGCCGCCGCCGGCGAAACGCGGCGGTCGATTTTTGAGGAACTCTGGGGCCGCACCTTCGGGCTGTCGCTGCAAATGCTGGTTCCGGCGACCCTGGGGCTGGAATTGATAGCCGCCGAATTGAAGAAGGCTTTTCTGGATTCCTCAGCCTCGCCTATCTGGCTGGGCTGAAGCCATGTTTATTCAGCGAGTCAATTTTTTAAAATATTCGCCTATTCGGCTTGGCTGACAGGGTCGTAGGCGGGCAAAAAATGTGATTTTTGCCCGGCGAGCGAGTTTATCGGCCTCTCAACCAGTCGCTTCGGGCTGTCGCCCCTCTCCGGGGGCGACCGCATTTTTAAAATTCATTTGTCTTGAGGCAGGGGCCATGAATGATCTTTCGGCCATAGAGCCGGCCGCTTTTCTCGATTTGTGGCGGGAAAAAATATTCCTGGGCCAGGAATTCCTGACCTGGCTATGGATCGTCTCGGAAATAAACGGCAATCTTTTGAACATAAAACCGCAGGGCGCCATTGAATTGTGGTTTGAAAGCCGGCTGCAGCTCGAAAGCGGCGAAGGCGGCAACAAAAAAAGCGTCACCTGCCTGGCGCCGGGGGCCGAATGGGCCGAGGCCCACACGGCCCTGCGCGAGGGCAAGAAGCTGACCAGGGCCAAGCTGAGGGTGCGCACTGAAGAAAAGGAATGGAGCCTGGCCCTGTCCGCCGACGCGCTGACCCCGCAATCGGTCAGGTTCCCCAAAACCTTCGACGAATCAGAAGAAGAAGGCGGCCCAGTCGGGCAATTCCTGGAGCGGGCGGCGCTTTTAAGCGAACTTACGGCCATTGTGGAATCGCTGTTCAAAGGATTTCTGGAACTGCGCCTCTCCCCGGCCTGGGCCGGAACGGAACTGCCGCGCCTGAACAAATGGCTGACTTCGCAAAAATGAACCATCCCCTCGTCAAATTCTTATATGTCGTCTGGTATGTGCCGGTCCTGGTCGTTTTGACCGTCGTCAGCGGCGCCGCCGCCATAGCGGCCAGTTTCTTTTCGGCCCGGGCCGGGCGTTACATCAGCAACTCCGTCTGGGGTCACATCGCCCTGGACCCGGCCGGCATTCGCCTGTCGATCAGCGGGCGGGAAAACCTGCCCCCAGCCTCCGCCGGCGGCTTCATCGTCTTCGCCAACCACACTTCCATGGCCGATATCCCGACCGTGGCCCTCGGAACCGGGCGCTCAGTCTCCTGGGTGGCCAAAGCCGCCTTGGGGCGCAT
>JAISRV010000276.1 GCA_031273445.1 Candidatus Adiutrix sp.
GAAAGGCCAGCCCCAGTTCCCGGCAGGCGTCGACGGCCTGGCGGTCTTTTTCGCTGTAGAGGAAGAACTCGGACTTGCGTATGACGCCTTCCGGCCCCCCGAGGCGCGAAAGAAACTGGAATATCCTGACGATCTCGGCCACGCTGTAGGGCGGGCGAGCCTGCTGGCCGTCACGGAAGGTGGTGTCGGTTATCAGCAGTTCGCGGGCCGGCGCCAGGGACGGTTCGTTGCCGTCGAAGGTTATGCGCGGAACCTCGGAATAAGGGAAAATGGCCCGATACAGCTCCGGGTCTTCCCGGTCCATGATTTCAAGACGGCGCTGGTGTTTGCTGCTGGTGATCAGCAGGATGTGTTCATTGTCGGTCGTCATCCCGCCGCCTCAATAATTTTACCCATGACTATTGTCCTTTTTAGATTCGATTCTGAGCCCGAGCTCCAGGAGCTGGCGCGGGTCGACCTGGCCGGGGGCCTCGGTCAGAGGGCAGGCCCCCTTCTGGGTCTTGGGAAAGGCGATAACGTCCCGCAATGAAGACGCGCCGGCCAGGATCATCACCAGCCGGTCCAGGCCGAAAGCGCAGCCGCCGTGTGGCGGGGCGCCGTAGGCCAGGGCGTCCAGAAGAAAGCCGAACTTTTCGCCGGCCTCCGTTTCATCTATGCCCAGGGCTTTAAAAACCCGGGCCTGGACGTCGGGCCGATGGATGCGGATGGAGCCGCCGCCTATTTCGCTGCCGTTCAGCACCAGGTCATAGGCTTTGGCCCTCACGCGGGCCGGGTCGCTTTCCAAAATAGCCAGGTCTTCATCGCGGGGCGCGGTGAAAGGATGGTGCATGGCCGCCCAGCGTTTGAGCTCGGGGTCATACTCGAACATCGGGAAATCGGTCACCCAGGTTAAACTGAAATCGCCTTCCCTGATCAGGTTCAGCTCGCGGGCCACGCGTTCGCGCACGTGCCCCATGACGGCGGCGACGATTTTGGCGGCGTCGGCGCCGAAGAAAACGACGTCGCCCTCCTGAATCTTCAAGGCTTCCGAAAGAGCGCCCTTTTCGCCTTCGGCCAGAAATTTGACCAGGGGCCCCTGCCAGCCTTCAGCGGTTATTTTGATCCAGGCCAGGCCCTTAGCCCCCAGTCCGACGGCGAAAGCCGCCAGGTCGTCGAGCTGTTTGCGCGAAAAACAGGCCGCGCCGGGGGCCCTTATGGCCCGGATGCAGCCCCCGCGCGACAGCGCCTCGGCGAAAACCTTGGCCTCGGAGTCGGCCAAAAGCCCGGACAGATCCACGATCTCCAAACCGTAGCGCAAATCCGGGCGGTCGTTGCCGTAAAGGCGCAGGGAATCGTCAAAAGTCAGCCGGGGGAAAGGGCGCGGGAGCGTCAGCCCGAGGGTTTTTTCGAAAACCAGCGCCATATAGCCCTCCAGGACATCCATCACGTCGTCCTGTTCGACGAAGGACATTTCCAAATCCACCTGGGTGAATTCAGGCTGGCGGTCGGCCCGCAGGTCTTCGTCGCGGAAACATTTGACGATCTGGCAATAGCGGTCGAAGCCGGCCACCATCAGCAGCTGCTTGAAAAGCTGCGGCGACTGCGGCAGAGCGTAGAAACAGCCCTGATTCACGCGTGAAGGCACCAGATAGTCGCGGGCCCCCTCGGGAGTGGACTTGGTCAGCACGGGCGTTTCCACTTCCAGAAAACCGTGGTCGCTGAAATAATCGCGGGTAAGGCGGGCCACTTCATGGCGCATGACGAAATTCTTCAACACCGAAGGACGCCGCATATCGATATAGCGATGCTTCAGGCGCACGTTTTCGCTCACTTCGGCGTGATCTTCCACGACGAAGGGCGGCGTCTGGGCCACATTAAGAACCCGCAGTTCGCTGATGAAGACCTCGACTCGGCCGGTCTTCATTTTGGGGTTGACCATATCGTCCGGGCGCCGCCGCACCCGGCCGCGCAGAGCCAGAACATATTCGGCCCGCACATCCCGGCTCTTCTGGTGGGTAAGCTCGTCTTCCTGAGGGTTGAAGACGGTCTGGAGCAGACCGCTGCGGTCGCGCAGATCAATGAACACCAGCCCGCCATGATCGCGGCGGTGCTGCACCCAGCCCATGATCGCCACTTCCCGCTCCAAAAGGCTCTCGTCGACTTCGCCGCAGTAGTGGGTGCGCTTGAGGCCGGTCATATTTTCCAGCATTTTTTATTCTCCGGATTGAAATTACTGACTCGCCGAATGAACATATCAGGCGTGATTTCGTCAAAGCCCGAAATCACAATGCTTTGGCCGCCGAGGCGCGGCGATGTTCAACAGCCGGGTCTGCAACAAAAAAACAGGACAAATCCATCTCCGTCTGTTCGCGTGTGGCCAAATCGCGCACCGTGGCTTTGCGGGCGGCCATTTCGTCGCTGCCCAGCATGACGACCCGCCCCGCCCCGGCCTTGTCGGCCCGTTTCAGGCGGCTTTTAAGACTGCCGGCCTCCCAGTCGACGGCCACGGCCCGGCCCTCGTCACGCATCTTTTTGGCCAGCCTAAAAGCCAGAGGCAAAGCCGATTCGTCCAGAACGGCCAGATAGTCGTCCGGGCCGGCCGCCGCCGCCCTGCCCTTCAGCAGCATGACCAGGCGCTCCAGGCCCACGGCAAAGCCGATGGCCGGGATGTCGTCCCCGCCCAGTTCCCTGGCCAAGCCGTCGTAGCGGCCGCCGCCGGCCACGGCGCTTTGGGCGCCGAGGTCTCCGGAAACGACCTCGAAAGCGGTGCGGGTGTAATAGTCCAGCCCGCGCACCAGATGCGGGTTGATCACATAGCGCAGATCAAGCGAATCCAGAAGACTCTTGAGGGCCTCGAAATGGGCCCGGCAATCGCCGCAGAGATGGTCGAGCGTCCGCGGGGCGCCGCCGACGACCCGGCGGCAGCCTTCGCTTTTGCAGTCTATGACTCTTAAGGGGTTGGCTTCAAGGCGGCGGCGGCAGTCTTGGCACAAATCATCGCGCCGCTCGCGCAGGAAGGCGACCAAAAGTTCCCGGAAGCCGGGACGGCAGACCGGGCAGCCCAGGGAATTGAGGTTGATGACCAGGTTCGACAGGCCCGTCTTTTCCAGAAAGTCGGTCAGCCAGGCCAGAATTTCCGCGTCCGCGTAAGGCCCGGGGTCGCCGAAGATTTCCGCGTCCAACTGGTGAAACTGACGCTGGCGGCCCTTCTGGGGCCGCTCATAACGGAACATGGGGCCGAGGCAGAACAGCCTGGCCGGCCGGCCGCCCTCGGTCAGGTTATGTTC
>JAISRV010000045.1 GCA_031273445.1 Candidatus Adiutrix sp.
GCTTTCAGGTTTTTTCGCTTTCAAAATTAAGAAAAATGACCGACGAGGGCGTGATCTTCCAGTCGCCCTACGACGGCGCCAAGACCTTTTTCAGCCCGGAAGTCGCCATTAAAACGCAAACCGCCCTGGGCGCGGACATCATGATGTGCCTGGACGAATGCACCGGCTATCCCTCCGCGCGCGCGGAGGCGGAAAAGTCCATGGAGCTCACCCATCGGTGGGCGGCCCGGTGCCGGGAGGTTTGGGCCGCCGGCGAGACGGACCAGGCCCTTTTCGGCATTTCCCAGGGCGGCTTCTACCCGGATTTGCGCCGCCGCTCGGCCGAGGCCATAACCGAAATGGATTTTCCCGGCCAGGCGGTGGGGGGGCTGGCCCTGGGCGAACCGCCGGCGGAACGCCTGGAGGCCCTGGAGGCGGCCCGGGAGGGTTTGCGCGAAGACAAGCCCATGTATCTGATGGGCTTGGGCACGCCCGTGGACATAATTGAAGGCATTAAACGCGGGGCCGACATGTTCGACTGCGTCCTGCCCACCCGTAACGCCCGTAACGGCCAGCTCTTTACCCGCCTGGGCCGCCTGGTCATCAAAAACGCCCGCTACCGCGACGACCCGCGCCCGCTTGACGAGGCCTGCCGCTGCTACGCCTGCCGCACCTTTTCCCGCGCCTATATCCGGCACCTTTTCCAAAACGGTGAACCCCTGGCCATGCGCCTGGCCAGCGTGCACAACCTGCGCTATTATCTGGACCTGGCGGGCGGGGCCAGAGAGGCCTTGCTAAACGGCGCCTTTTCAGAGTATTATACAGAGTTTTATGAGAACCTGCGGCGCGGGCGCGAGGAAGAAGGTCTGACCAGGGCCTGAGCCCCGGGACTTCAAAAATTAACCGCACAGTCCAATAGTCGGCGGGTCAATAATCCGCGGCCCGCTCACGGGAAACCAAACTAATAATGGAGAATCCAGAATGATTATCAATTTTGCCGCCGTCGCGGCCTGGGCCGCCGATGTGGTTGAAGGTTCCGGCGCCGCCCAGGGCGGTCAGCAGAGCAGCCCTTACATGTCGTTCGTCATGCTCGCCGGCGTTTTCGCGGTTCTGTATTTCCTGATGATCAGGCCGCAGCAGAAGCGCCAGAAGGAACACCAGGCCATGCTCCAGGCGATGCAGAAAGGCGACAAAGTGCAGACCAGCGGCGGCCTTTTCGGCACGATCACCGGGCTGGACCAGGCCGACATAACCCTGGAAATCGCGCCGCAGGTGCGGGTCAAGGTCGGTCGCGCCTTCATCGCCCGCATCATTCGCCCCGGCGACAACAATCCGTCTGCCGCGAAATAGCGGGGCCCGGGCCGGGGGCGGCGAAAAGCCGCCGCAAGGCCGCTTCTAAAAAGAGGCGGCCTTGCGTTGTTTGCGCGACGCGCCTGGAGGCGCGAAAACTGAAAATCTAATTTTACAGGAGCGTTAACGTGGATAAATCGCTGAAATGGCGGATACTGACGGCGGCGGCGGCGCTTTTGCTGGCCCTGGCCTACGCCCTGCCGACGGTCGTCGGCCAGGACAAGCTGCCTTCGTGGTGGCCCGATAAAAAAATCAGCCTGGGCCTGGACCTCAAAGGCGGCATTCATCTGGTCATGGGCGCGGACCTGAACGTGGTTCTGGAAAATACCGTCGGCCGAATGGCCGAAGAACTGCGGCGCGCCCTTTTTGAAAAATCCGTCGCCGCCGTGGATGTGGTCAAAGGCGAGGGCCTGACGATAGAAGCCGAGTTCCCTGACGGCGAGGCCATGAAGGCGGCCGAAGAGCTGGCGGCCAAAGACTTCCCGGCCCTGACCGTCTCCCGACGCGACGGGCTCAGGCTGTTTCTGACCTTAAGCGCCGCGGAAGCGGCCTCCATCAAAGATATGACCGCCCGTCAGGCTCTGGAGACCATCCGCAACCGCGTCGACATGTTCGGCGTGGCCGAGCCGGACATCCGCCCCCAGGGGGAAGACCGCGTCGTCATTCAGCTCCCCGGCATGGACGACCCTAAGCGGGCCGTGGCCCTGATCGGCAAAACCGCTCTTTTGGAATTCAAATTGGTCGACGACGCCCGCTCGGCGGAATGGGCCCTGAAAAACGGCCTCCCGGCGGGCATGGAAGTGCTGTATTCCCGCGATATAGCGCCGGACGGAACCGAAATTCGCCGGCCCTACCTCCTGAAGAAACAGCCGCTGATGACCGGCGAAGGCTTGGTGGACGCGCGCGTGGCCCTGACCGGCCAATTTGGCGAGCCGGAAGTCAGCATCACTTTCGACGGCCGCGGGGCGCGCCAGTTTGAGCGCATCACCGGCGAATATGTCCATCGCAACATGGCCATCGTCCTCGACGGCGTCGTCTACAGCGCGCCGACCATTCAGACCAGAATAGCCGGCGGCCGGGCCGTCATAACCGGCTCCGGCTCCATGGAAGAAGCCCGCGACCTGGCCGTGGCCCTGCGCGCCGGGGCCTTGCCGGCCCCGGTTTCGGTGCTGGAGGAACGCACCGTCGGCCCGACCCTGGGTTCCGACTCCATCAAACAGGGCTATCAGGCCGGCCTTTTAGGCCTCGGGCTGGTGCTGGCCTTCATGCTCGTCTATTACCGCTGGTCTGGTCTTGTGGCCGATATCGCCCTGATGGCCAACCTGCCCATCATCGCCGCCGTCCTGGCCGCCTTCGGGGCCACGCTGACCCTGCCGGGCATCTTCGGCCTTGTTCTGACCCTGGGCATGGCCGTGGACGCCAACGTCCTCATCTTCGAACGCATCCGCGAGGAAACAAGAAGCGGCAAGACGCCCAAAGCCGCCGTGGCCGCCGGCTTCGGACGCGCTTTCTGGACCATCTTCGACTCCAATCTGACCACCCTCATCACCGCCATGGTTCTTTATCAGTTCGGCTCCGGCCCCGTTCGCGGCTTCGCGGTGACCCTGTCGATCGGCATTCTGTCGTCCATGTTCACCGCCGTCTTCTTTTCGCGGGTGATCTTCGACCTCGCCCTTTTCAAAGGCCGCGTCAAGCGGCTGAGCATATAAGGAGCGCCCCATGTCTTTTGAAATCATAAAGCCGGGCATAAACATAAATTTCATCGGCAACCGCTATCTGACCTTCGCCATCTCCGGCGCCCTGATCTGCCTGTGCCTGGGATCCATACTGGTCAAAGGGCTGACCATGGGCATAGACTTCGCCGGCGGCCTCCAGGTGCAGGCGCGCTTTGCCGGCCCGACGGAATCCGACGACATCCGTAAAGCTCTGGAGGCGGCCGGGCTGCCCGCGCCGGCCATTCAGAGCTTCGGCGCGGCTGAAAACAATGAGTTCATGATCAGCCTCCAGGGCGAAAACGGCGTTGACGACGAGACCGCCGTGCAGGAGGAGGCCAGCCTGAGCCGGAAGGCGACCGACAGCCTGGAAAACTTCTTCGGCCCCGGCCAGGTGGAAATACGCCGGGTGGATATGGTCGGCCCCAAGGTCGGGCGGGACCTCCGCCAACAGGCCATGAGCGCCCTGTACTACAGCATCCTGATGATTCTCATCTATATTTCCGGGCGCTTCGAACACAAGTGGGGCGCCTCGGCCGGGCTGGTGGCCGCCCTTCTGGTCGCCGTCTACCTGGCCTCCCTGGCGGGCGTCAGCCTGATCTACGTCGTAATTCTGGCGGTGGCGGTGACCTGCATCCTGTGCTATGCGCTGAAATTTGAATACGCCCTCGGGGCCATTTTGGCCCTGCTCCATGACGTCATCGTCACTGTGGGCATTTTTTCAATTCTGGACAAGGAAATAACCCTGAGCTTCGTGGCCGCCGTTCTGACCATCGCCGGCTATTCGCTCAACGACACCATCATCATCTATGACCGCATCCGCGAGCA
>JAISRV010000132.1 GCA_031273445.1 Candidatus Adiutrix sp.
GCCCCTATTTCCGTGCGCCATAAGGCCAACGACCTGGCCCCGGCGGCCGTGGAGGCGCTTTTGGCCGCCGCGCGAAAAAACGCGCCCCTGTTCGGCGAATTCTTCAAACTGAAGGCGGAGGCTTTGGGCCTGGAAAAGATGAGGCGTTATGACCTGTATGCCCCGCTTATGTCCGACGACCGCGTCTTCACTTTCGACGAAGCGGCCGAAGAGGTGTTGGCCGCTTTCGACAGTTTCAGCCCGCGCTTTAAAGAGCTGGCCGGCGCCGTCATCCGGCGCGGCCGTTTTTCGGCCCGACCCAGGCTCGGTAAGCAGGGCGGGGCTTTCTGCTCTTCGATGCTGCCGGGCGACGTGCCCTGGGCGCTGATGACCTTCAACGGCCGCCGGCAGGACCTTTTCACCATGGCCCATGAGCTGGGCCACGGCATTCATTCCCAACTGGCGGCCGGGCATAACCTGTTTCATTTTCACGCCGTTTTGCCCCTGGCGGAAACGGCCTCGACCTTCGGCGAAATGCTGTTGTCGGCGCGGCTGCTGAAAAACGCCGCCACGCCCGACGCCAGGGCCGATCTTTTGTTCAACCTGCTCGACGACGCCTACGCCACGATCTGCCGTCAGGCTTTCTTCGCCATGTTCGAGATGGAGGCCCATGAAATGGTCGAAGGCGGGGCCACGGTCGACGAACTGGCTGAGGCCTATGCCCGAAACCTGGCCGAGCAGTTCGGCGGCGCGGTGGAGATAAGCGAGGAGTTTCGCTGGGAATGGACGAGCATTCCCCATTTTTATCATACGCCCTTCTATGTCTACGCCTACAGCTTCGGCCAGCTTCTGGTCTATAGCCTCTGGCGGCGGTATGAAAGCGAGGGGGAATCTTTCGTCCCTAGCCTGACGGCTCTCCTGGCCCGGGGCGGGGCGGCTTCGCCGGAACGGATTTTGGCTGAAAGCGGCTTTGGCCCCCTGGATGAAAGCTTCTGGCAGGGCGGTTTTGATGTCGTCGCCCATTTCCTGACGGAACTGAAAACGGCTTTACAGGCCCGGGTCTGAGGCGCCCCGCCGCATGAAGCGCAAAATTACAAGTCAGGCCGCCTGGGCGCTGCCCCTGGTTTTCGCCGCGCTTTACGTCCTCTGGCTTGCCGCCATGGCTTCGGCTCTTTTGAATCTATATCCGGCCGCCTTGGCCGGCGACCCGGCCGCCCTGGCGGCCGCCCTGGCCCTGGGGCCCATGGCCGTTGCGGCGGCCCAGGGCCTTTTTTATTTGCCGCGTCGCGCGGTTCGCCCGGTCATGTTTCTTCAGGGGCGTCCGGTCGATCAGCCCCTGGCCTGGCTGCCGCTTCCGGCCCGCCGCCGGCTGTCGGCCGGCCCGGCCCTGGCGGCGACGGCCGATAAGGCCGTACGGGAGACCTTAGGCCATGAAGCCGCGGCCCGTCTCTATGGCGCCTCTGCTCTGCCTCGTCTGGCTCTTTTGCTGGAAGGCCGCAGCCCCCTGGAACTTCTGCTGCGCCGGTTGGCGCGGCCGGGCGGTTTCGCCGGGCTGCGCCTGCCGGCTCTTCTCTTTTGGCTGGTCACGGCGCCGGCGCGGCAGCTTCTGCGCCTGTCGGGCTATATTTTCGTGTTGGCCTGGAGCGCCTGGGACGACCCCGGCCCCGTCAGCGAGCTGATGGACCATAAACGCCGCTTGGCCTTCGACCTGGCGCGTCGGGCGGAATCGGCGGCGCCAGGCTTCCCCGCCCTCGGACTGGCCGAGGCCGAAGTTTTTCTTGGCGCGCTGATGGCCGGCCTGCGACGCGTTTACAATGACCCCGGCTATGGCCGGGAAGAAGCCGGGCCCGCGGCGGATGAAGACGGCGCGGCCGGGTCCGGCGAGGCCTTTTTTACGGCGCCGTGTTTGGCGCCGCGCTATTGCGGCGTCTATCTGGACATGCCGGCGACCCTTGAAGCGCGCACGGCCGCGGATATGTACGACTTTGGGGCCGGGCCTGAGGATGCGGAGCTGTATCCGCCGGAATTGGGCCAGGCGGCGGAGGAGGCGGCCTTGCTTCAGGCGGAACGTGACCGACTGGAGGCTGTTTTGGCCGAAGAAGGGGCTGAGGGGGTGATCAATCTGGACGGCCGTCCCGTTTTCGCCTGGAACCTGGTCAGAACCGTCATGGACCTGGACGACGAGCGCCGCGCCCTGGTCAGGCGGGTCGCGGGTCATCACCGGCGCTGCCGGAGCGTCAGGCTGGCCGCGGCGGCGCGGCTGGGGCGAAACTGGCCGGAATATTTGCGGAGCCTGGGCGGGCTTTTGCATTTCGCCGAACACGGCCGCCGGGCTTTAAGCGAGGCGGCGGCCGCGTTTTCGGAAGCGCGGAGGGATGCTCTTGAAGCCGCCGGCGTTTTTTATCAGACGCTGAGAGACTTGGCGGGGCCTCTGGCCGGCCTGGCGCCGGAACTTGCGGCCGCGGTTTCCTATGCCGCCCCGGAGCGGGAGTTCAGGCTGCTCCCGCCTTCCCCGGGCAATCTTTCCGCCTGGCTGGAAGCCCAGGAGGAAGCGGCGGCGGAGTTGGCCGAAGAGCTGGAGACCTTGAGAAGCCGCGCCCTCAATGCCCTGGCGGCGGCTGAAGCTGAAGTGGAGGAGCTTTACGCCGCCTTGAAGGAGGGCCGGCCCGTCTCCGGCGAGGCCCCGGAGGTTCCGGCCGCGCCTTTTGCCCCCGCGGCCCCGGGGCGGCGCCCGGCAGCGGCGGTGCGCGTTTATTCGGCCGCCGGGCAACTGCGGGTCGGCTGGGGGCGCTCGCTTTTATCGGCCCTGCTGATGGCCCTTGTCATTTGGCAGGCCCACAGTCTCGGCCGCGCCCGCTTTTCCGCCCACTTATTCAACCACCTTGTAAGCCCGGCCCTGGGGGTCGAAGAAGGACAGTTTGCCTTTGGCCTCGGTTCTGGCGCTCAGGGCGGCGATGGGCCGCCCGTTTTGGTCGGCCAGGGCCAGGCCGCTTTCCTCGCGGTCGCTCCAGAGGGCGAGGCGGTCATGGCCCCCTTCATCCAGCATGATCATAGTGGGCGCGCCGCCGTCGCTCAGGCCCAGCACGGCGCGGTCGCGCCCTTTGTGGTCGGCCAGCCTGAAGGCGGGGCGGCCTTTGCCGGTGAGGGCCACCTGAACCTTGGCCGCGCCTTCCTGGTCGCGCAGCCAGATGTGCGGTTCGCCGGCGGCGCCGAGGCCCATCTCCAGGCGATATTCACCGGCGTCGTCCAGCATGAAGAGGCGCGGCTTGCCGCGCGCCAGGGTCAAGAGCAGGCGGGTGCGCCCGCTTTCATCGGCCAGGCGCAGTTCTCCGGCCACCAGCGCCCTGGTCGGGTCGGCGGCGGCCGGCGGGGCCGCGGCCAGCCAGACGCCGGTCAGCCCTCCGGCGATTCCGCCGAAAAACGACAGTATAAGCAGAACGGGTATTTTTCCGGGCATGGGCTTCTCCTGCGGCGATATCTTCTATATTACCCCCGTTTGAAAATATCCGCCAGTATTGGTATCATATCTCTTTGGGCCGGCGATTTAAAAACGGCAAGCCGGCCAAAACATTTTTAAAAGGCATGACGGCGTTGTTTCAGGATAAGCCCGACCGGGCGAACGGTTTCCCCAAAATTTTCCGGCCCGCGGTTCGCTCGGTCTGGTTTTTGCTGTTCGGCGTCGGGCTGGGGCCGGCCGTCATTTTTTTCGGGCGCGACCCTGACGGCCGCCCGGCGAAATGGCTGGCCTTGAGTCTGGTCTGCCTGGCCCTGGCCCTGCACCGGCTCAGCCTGCGTTATGCGCTGACCCCTGAGCGGCTGAGCGCCCGGGCCTGGTGGGGCCTTTGGGGCTCGCCGGAGACCGTGACTCTGGCCCATATCCGCGAAGTGCGGGCGGCTCAGGGCTTTTGCGGCCGCCTGGCCGGCTGCGGCCATCTGGAAATATTCAGTTAC
>JAISRV010000141.1 GCA_031273445.1 Candidatus Adiutrix sp.
TGCCTGGGCACGGCCTGGCGCCAGGGCGCCCTGTCGGTCAGCCAGTTTGAAATTATGCCCAAGCCGCCGGAGACCAGGGCCGAAAGCAACCCCTGGCCCCAGTGGCCGCTGATATTGCGCGCCTCCAGCAGCCATGAGGAAGGGGGCGTCCGGCGCTGGAACGTGGCCACGCTGGAATTCATTCCCGCCAATGAAGACCGGACCCGGCTGGGGGCCTTGAATTGCCGGGAGGTTCAGTGGCTGATCGAGAACGGCCGGCCGAGCCGGCCGGAACCAAAGCCGGGCTCGGAATTTCAGGAGAAAGCCGACCTGGCGCTTCTGGCCCTGGGCTTCACCGGGGTGGAGCCGGAACCGCTGATGGCCGCCCTCAAGCTGTCTCCGGATAAGCGCGGCTGCCTGCCCTGCGACCAACGGGGCCGCCTGGCGCCGGGGGTCTACGCCTGCGGAGACGCCGCCCGCGGGCCGTCGCTGGTGGTGCGGGCCATTGCCGACGGCCTGGCCGCGGCCGAGACGGCCCTTGAAGACTACTCAACGGCCCGGGCGGCCGCCTCAGCTTTTCAACCAGCCGCCTGAACTTCAGAGCGCTCTGGCGGCCATATAAACGCCCCCGGCCGGCGGCCCCGGCTCAAGTCATTTTTTTGCGGCGCAGCCGCCGTGATTTTTGAGGGCGGCCTTTAGGGCCCTGGCCAACTGGTCGGGACAGGATGTGCCTTTGTCTTCGCACTCGATGCCGGATAAAAGGTCGGCGATTTCAGCCGCCTTTTTCCCGTCGGCCAGCTTGGCCAACCCCTGCAGGTTGCCGTGACAGCCCCCTTCGAAACGGATTTCGCGCACGATGCCTTCATCCAGTTCAAAAACAATGCTCTCCGAGCAGACGCCTTCAGGGCGACAGGTGTGTTTCATGGCCAATATCTCTCGCAAAGGCGGCTTTCATTGAATTTCGGTCGCCTGATATCCGGCCTCCGCAACCGCGGCGGTCAGTTGGTCATTGGAAAGATCGGAAGAGAGATCGATCCTGGCCGTTTTAGAGGCCAGGTCCACGGTCACGGCCGTAACCCCGGCCAGAGCCTTTAAAGCCTTTTCGACGCGGGCGGAGCAATGCCCGCAACTCATGCCTTCGATTTTAACGATTTTGTTCATGACGACGTCACTCCTTTGCTGTGATTGAGCGCCCAAGTCAAGGACGGCCGGCACCGGCGAAATCTCGCCCTGAGCCGGCGGCCCTTCTGTTTCCCCATGGAACGCCGGTTTAAAAAAACGCAGCCGCAAAGCGTTGGAAACCACGCACACGGAACTTAAGCCCATGGCGCCGGCGGCGATCATGGGATTCAGGGTCAAGCCCCAAAGGCCGTAAAAAACCCCGGCGGCCACCGGGATGCCGATGGAATTATAAAAAAAGGCCCAAAACAGGTTTTGTTTGATGTTGCGGATAACCGCCCGGCTCAACTGGATGGCCGTGACCACATCCAGCAGATCGTTTTTCATCAGCACGATGTCGGCCGATTCCAGGGCGATGTCCGCGCCGGCGCCGATGGCGATGCCCACATCCGCCCGGGCCAGGGCCGGGGCGTCGTTAATGCCGTCGCCGACCATGCCCACTTTTTGCCCTTTTTGCTGCAGCGCCCGTATCTCGCTTTCCTTATCCTGCGGCAGCGCCTCGGCCGCCGTCCGCCGAACGCCGACCTGCCGTTGAATGGCCGCGGCCGTTTTCGCGTTGTCGCCGGTGATCATGATCACCTCCAGGCCCAGGGCGGTCAGTTCCGCCACGGCCTGGCGGCTGTTTTTTTTGACGACGTCCGCCGTGGCGATCAAACCCAGCGGGGTCCGGCCCCAGGCGAAATAGAGCGGGGTGCGGCCGACGGCGGCCAGAGCCTCGCCTCGGGCCAGCAACCCGCCCAGGTCTATGGACTCGGAAGCGAACAGTTTGGCGTTGCCGGCATAGCCGCGCCGGCCGTCTATCAGGCCTGTGAGGCCCTGGCCGGCGATCTGCCTGAAATCGGAAACCTCCTTCAGAACGACGCCCTTATTTTGCGCCGCCGCGACAATGGCTTCGGCCAGAGGGTGTTCCGACATTTTTTCCAGGGAGGCCGCTATGGTCAGAAGGCTCAAAGCCAGGTCGGGCTCAGCCGCGCCGGACGTTCCGGTCGCGCCGGACGTTCCGGTCGCGCCGGACGTTCCGGTCGGGACTATGTCGGTGACCACGGGTTTGCCTTCGGTCACGGTGCCGGTTTTGTCCAGGACGACGACCTGAAGGTTGTGGGCGGTTTCCAGGGCTTCGGCCGATTTGATCAGAATGCCGTGGCCGGCCCCCTGACCTGTGCCGACCATGACGGCGGTGGGCGTGGCCAGCCCCAGGGCGCAGGGGCAGGAGATCACCAGCACGGAGACGGCGATGGACAGGGCGAATTCGAGGTTCTGGCCCAAAAGCAGCCAGACCGCGGCGGCGCCCACGGCGATGACGATCACCACCGGCACGAAAATGCCGCTGACGCTGTCGGCCAGTCTGGCGATGGGCGCTTTGGATGAGGTCGCCTCATCCACCAGTCTGATTATCTGGGCCAGGGCGGTGTCCTGCCCGACCCTGACGGCCCGGATTTTCAAATAGCCTGATTGGACGATGGTCGCGCCCATGACCTGGGCCCCCGGCTCTTTTTCCGCCGGAACGCTTTCTCCGGTCAGCGCCGATTCATCCACCCAGGCCCGGCCTTCGATCGCCAGCCCGTCCACGGCGATGCTTTCGCCGGCTTTGACGATCAGCACGTCGCCGACCGCGACTTCTTCCAGGGGGAGGCTGACCTCCACCCCGTCGCGCAGCGCCGTCGCTGTTTTGGGGGCCAGATTGATCAGTTTGCCGATGGCCTCGGAAGTGCGGCCCTTGGCCCTGGTTTCGAAAAACTTGCCTAAAGTGATCAGGGTCAGGATCACGGCCGCCGATTCAAAATAAAGGTTCATGGCATAATGGTGGACCATTTCGCCGTCGCCCCGCCCCAGGCCGGCGCCGATGGCGTAAACGGCGACAATGCCGTAAAGCGTCGCGGCGCCGGAGCCGAGGGCGATCAGGGAATCCATGTTGGGGGCGCCGGAAAACAGCGCTTTGAAGCCTGTGCGGTAATATTTGAAATTGACGAATATCACCGGAATCAGCAACAGAAACTGGGTGAAGGCCAAGGGCAGCGTGTTGGCCCGGCCCAGCAGGAAACCGGGCAGAGGCCAGGCCAGCATATGGCCCATGGCTATATAAAAAAGGGGTATGGTGAAGACGGCCGAAACCGTCAGACGCGTTTTCATGAGGCGCAGTTCCTGATCGGCGGTTCCGGTCGGCCCGGCCGGCCCTGCGCCGCCGCCGCGCAGGCCGGCCTCGTAACCAGCCCTGTTCACGGCCCCGATAATGGCGCCGACATTGGCGACCGTCTCGTCAAACGAAACTTTCATGTCGTTTTTCAGCAGATTTACGCTGACTTCCGCCACGCCGTCCAATTGCGACACGACTTTATGCACCCTGGCGGAACAGGCCGAACAGGTCATGCCCTTAATATCGAACTG
>JAISRV010000159.1 GCA_031273445.1 Candidatus Adiutrix sp.
AAGGAGGTCGTGTGATGAAAAAAAAGGCAAGGCCGCTTGAAAGGGCCATAGGCCGGTTGCTTATGGGCTGCCTGATGGCCTTGGCCCTGACTCAGGCGATTGTGGTCAGGGCGGCGGACGGCGGCGCGGCGGTGGAGTTCAAGTACCCCGAGTGGGTTTATTACGATCTTATTTACCTGGCCGACGATCTTGGCTATTTTAAGGATGCCGGGGTCAAGCCCAAATACGTTGGGCAGGTCGCCGCCGGCCAGATGATCCCCGCTCTCAGCACCGGGGACCTGGATGTGGCCAACCGGCATACTCCCCTGGTGGTCGCGGCGGTAGCCTCAGGCGCGGATATAAAGATATTCGCCGCCGGCAGCAAATCCACCCAGAAGGACCCCCACATGAAATATTTCGTCAGGGTGGATTCTCCCATAAAATCGATCAAGGATTTTGCGGGCAAAACCCTGGGCATCAACAGCTTCGGCGCCTGTTCGGAATATGTGACCAAGAAGTACTGCCTGGACAATGGCATTGATCCCGCTTCAATCCGCATGATCACCGCGCCCGACTCGGAACAGGAAGTGCCCCTGCTGCGGGGCGATACCGACGTGGCGATCATTCATCCCCTTTCATCTGGAAGGGCCAGCGCCAATACCAAGGATTTCCGCCTCCTGTTCAGCGACTGGGACATTGACGGCGGCCTCAGCGGCATGTGCCCTTATTCGGTGAGCGGCAAATTTCTGAAGGAACATCCCGAGGCGGTCAAGGAACTGACGGCGATACTTTCCAAGGCGGCGCAGTGGAACAACACCCACCGTGAAGAGGCCCGGCGGCTTATGGCCAAACGCTTCGGCTTCAAGCTTGAGGAAACCGAGATGTTCGAATTCTACGAAGACCAGATTATCCCTGAAGCAAACGTCCAGTATTGGCTGGACCGGCTTGAAGCGGAAAAGAAGATCGGCCCCGGCCAGGTCAAGCTCGTCCAGGTCTACACCAACGAGCACAACCCGGCCCAATAAAAAGGGCGGCTGCGGTAAAAAATGGCAAAAATCAAGGCCAGGCAGGTTCGCCGTGAATTTCAGATCAGAAACGCCCTGGGCAAAAGAGCGAAACTTTCGGTTCTGGAAAATTTTGATCTTGACGTAAACGAAGGGGAATTCATGTCGCTCCTGGGGCCTTCCGGCTGCGGGAAATCGACCTTCCTCAATATTCTGGCCGGGTTGGACAAATATGACGGCGGCGAGATTCTTGTTGACGATGAACCTTTAAAAGAGATAAACTTTAACCGGGGCATAGTTTTTCAAAGCTATGCCCTGCTCCCTTGGCGTACGGTCATAAAAAATCTTGAGATTGGCCTGGAGATACGCCATATCGACAAAAAAGAAAGGCGCAGAATAGCCGGCCATTACCTTAACCTCGTAGGCCTGTCCGCTTTTGAAAACCAGTATCCGCATCAGCTGTCGGGCGGCATGCGGCAACGGGTGGCTATCGCGCGGGTTCTGGCCTATCAGCCGGATCTCCTTTTGATGGACGAACCTTTCGCGGCGCTTGACGCCCAGACCAGGGAAAATCTGCAAATAGAGCTGCTGCGAATATGGGAGGCCGATAAAAAGACCATACTTTTCGTCACCCACAGCATTGACGAGGCCATACTCCTTTCCGACAGGGTCGCGTTCATGACCTCTCAACCCGGGCATATAAAAGAAATCATAAATATCGATCTGCCCCGCCCGCGGACCGAGGACATCCGCAATTCCGTCGAATTCGCGAATATCCGCAAAAATCTTTGGGGGCTGCTGCAGGATGAGGTCATGAGCATTCAGAGTTACGGAGCTTATTTATAGCCCCGGCTATTGAATATCGCAAAGCCGCGGCGGCGAAAGCATTATGATTTCTGGCTTTGACGAAATCAGGCTTGATATGTTTATTCGGCGAGTCAATATGAAAAACAAATTATACAAGCTCAGAGAAGTCCTTTACAGCGGCAGCGGGCTTATTTTTTTCATGCTTCTCTGGGAGGCCGCTCCGCGGCTCGGCTGGCTGCGCGCGACCTACATCGCGCCGCCGTCACGCGTATTTTACGCGCTCTATCTTATGACTCTGCGGGGCGAACTGGCGCGGCACGCCTTTATCAGCCTCCAGCGAGTGCTCCTGGGACTTCTCATTTCCACGGTCGTCGGCGTGGTGCTGGGTCTCTTCATAGGCTATTTCAGAAACGTGGACAAACCCCTCAACCTGCTTTTACAGTCCTTCAGGCAAATGTCCGCTTTCGCCCTTTTTCCGGTTTTCATTTTGCTCTTCGGCCTGGGCGAGCTCTCAAAAACCATCATCATTTTTTGGGCCTCTCTCTGGCCGATTTTGCTCAACACCAGTTCGGGCGTGAAGAATATCGATCCCGTGCTGATCCGCTCCACGAAGTCCATGGGGGCCTCGAAACTGTTCATATTCATTAAGGTCATGCTCCCGGCGGCGGCGCCTGAAATTTTTACGGGCATACGCCTCGGCGGCTCTTACTGCGTTATGGCGGTCGTCGCCGCCGAGATGAT
>JAISRV010000174.1 GCA_031273445.1 Candidatus Adiutrix sp.
GACGCCGGCCCCGGCATTCCCCCGGATATCGCCGAGCGCATTTTCGACCCTTTTTTCACCACCAAAAGCCCGGGGGCGGGCACCGGGCTGGGGCTGTCGATCTGTCAGAGGCTGGTGGAGAGCCATCACGGAACCATAGACCTCAAAAGCGCGCCGGGGCGCGGCGCCGTCTTTACCGTCAGCCTGCCGGAAAACGGCGGCGGACTTGATCAGGATGAAGCTACATGAACCGGTCGCCCGCTATTCTTATTGTCGATGACGAGGAACATATCCGCAAAATAATGTCCATCATGCTCGGCAAACACGGCTACAGCTGCCGCGCCGCCTCTTCCGGGGAAGAAGCGCTGGAAATGACGGCCCGGGAATCATTCGACGCGGTTTTGACAGACATGAAAATGCCGGGGCTGGACGGGCTGGGCCTCCTGGCCCGCCTCAAGGCGGACAACCCGGAACTGCCGGTGGTGATGGTCACCGCCTTCGCCTCTGTGGATATGGTCCGACAGGTCATGCGGGCCGGAGCCTACGACTGCATTCCCAAACCCTTTGAAGAAAAAGAGGTGGTGCTGACCCTGGACAAGGCCCTGGATCGCGGGCGGCTGCTGAACGAAAACCGTCTGTTGAAAAAACAGCTGAAGGAACGCTTCGACGCCTCTGTTTTCCTGGGCCAGAGCCCGGCCATGCGGAAAGTGTTCGATCTCATAGACAAGGTGGCCGAGACCAGGGCCACGGTTCTGATTATGGGCGAAAGCGGCGCCGGCAAGGAGCTGGCCGCGCGGTCTATTCACCATAACAGCCCGCGCCGCGAACGCCCCTTCGTGGCCGTCAACTGCGGGGCCATCCCGCCGAACCTGATGGAAAGCGAATTTTTCGGCCACGTCAAAGGCGCCTTCACCGGCGCCGACCAGGCCAAAAAAGGCCTTATCGCCGAATCGGACGGCGGCACGCTTTTTTTGGACGAAGTGGCGGAACTGCCCCTGGAGATGCAGGTGAAGCTCTTGCGGGCGCTTCAGGAGGAAGAAGTGCGGCGGATCGGGGAGCTGTCGGCGCGTAAAGTCGATCTGCGGGTGGTGGCCGCCGCCAACAAAGACCTGCGGGAAGAAGCGGCCGCCGGGCGCTTCCGCGAAGACCTGTTTTACCGGCTGAACGTCATTGCCCTGGTCATGCCGCCGTTGCGCGAAAGGCCGGACGACATTCCCCTTTTGGCCGATCTCTTTTTGAAGCAGGCCGTGGAAAAAAACGGCCTGGGCCGCAAAAAGCTGTCGCCGGCCGCCATGCGCCTTCTGGTGGAGCAGAAATGGCCCGGCAACGTCCGGGCTCTGCGCAACGCCATCGAACAGGGGGCCATTCTGAGCGAAGGCGAGATTATTCAGCCCGGCGATTTTCCTTTCGCCGCCTCTCCGGCCGGGGCCGCCCCGGGCGGCCGCCCTTTCCTGAAAAACGACGGCGGCATCGCGGTGCACATTCCGGAAGAGGCCGTAGATTTCAAAGACACGCTTAAAAAAGTGGCCCAGGCCGCCGAGCGCATCATCATCGAACGCGTTCTGGCCCGTCACGAAGGCAACCGCACCCACGCCGCCCTCGCCCTGGGCCTTTCCCGCCGGGCCCTGATCACAAAAATACAGGAATATGGCCTCTAAAACCCGGCTCAGACATGGGCCGCCGCCCAGATACGCCTGAACATCGTAATAATATAAGCAAATATCAAGCCGGCCGCGCTTCCGCGCCGGTTTGACAAAGCCCGCTTCCGACTGTACAATATTCCGGAGCATAGATTTGAGGACCGGCATCGCCGGTTATCGTCCGATCCGGCATTTTCTTAAACTGAGAACGGCGCCGCGACAATATTCCGCGGCTTCGCCGCCTGGTCATGGTTAACCGCATGAACAAGAAATCAGACGCGCCATGTTCCGAACTCTCCATGGAAGACGTGCAAAACCGGCCGGACGCCCGGCGCATCAAAATCGACAAAGTCGGAGTCAAAGACATCCGCTGCCCCATCACGGTCAAGGACAAGGCCAAGGAAGCCCAGCGCACTGTGGCTTCGGTGAACATGTATGTGGACCTGCCCCATCACTACAAGGGCACCCACATGTCCCGCTTCCTTGAAGTTCTGGCCATCCACCGCGACAGCATTTCCTCCCGGGGCATCCCCGACATACTTTCAGACATGAAAACGCGGCTGAATGCGGCCATGGCCCATCTGGAGCTTAGTTTCCCATATTTCATCGAAAAGACGGCGCCCGTCTCCGGGGCGGCGAGCCTCATGGAATACAACTGCACCCTGGCCGGCGAGCAGGACGGCGCCGGGCCCGATCTGACGGTGAGCGTCTCGGTGCCGATCACCACGCTGTGCCCCTGCTCCAAAGAGATCAGCCGCTTCGGCGCCCACAATCAGCGCGGGGTGGTCAACGTGACGGTTCGCTATAACAAATTCTTTTGGATGGAAGACCTGATCAAACTGGTGGAGACTTCGTGCTCCTCGGAAGTATTTTCTCTTCTCAAACGCGCGGACGAAAAATACGTGACCGAAACCGCCTATGAAAACCCCATGTTCGTGGAAGACGTGGTGCGGGAAGTGGCGGTCAAACTTCTGGCCGACGACGCCTTCACCTGGTTTTCCATCGCCGCGGAAAATTTCGAATCCATCCACAACCACTCCGCCTACGCCTATATTGAGCACTCGCGCATCCGGCGCTCCGAATCATAGCGCCGGCCGGACCCCTCAGAGACCCGCCGGCCGCCGGGCCGCGCCGAAAAACGGGCCGACCGTAAATTAATCTGGACGAAAATGGATAAAATCCTGATTGAAGGCCTTCAACCCCTCAAGGGCGAAGTGAAAATCAGCGGGGCCAAGAATGCGGCCCTGCCGCTTTTGGCCACGGCTATTCTATGCGACGGGCCGTTGCGTCTGGAAAACGTGCCCGATCTGCGCGACCTGGCCACCATGGCCGACCTGTTGAGGCACATGGGCGGCCGGGCGGAAATAGGCGGAGGGAAAGCGGAACTGGATCTTTCCGCCCTCCAGGCCCCTGAAGCGCCCTATGAGCTGGTCAAAACCATGCGGGCCTCAGCCCTGGTGCTGGGGCCTTTGCTGGCCCGTCACGGCCGGGCGCGGGTGTCGCTGCCGGGCGGCTGCGCCATCGGCGCCCGGCCCATTGATCTGCATCTCAAA
>JAISRV010000181.1 GCA_031273445.1 Candidatus Adiutrix sp.
ACGCCGGAAAGGGTGTTCGGTTTTGTCGGTCACGGTGTCCAATTTCAGCGGAATACGCAGTCGCCTGACCAGACAGTTCATTTGTTTTAACTCCGGACATTTTTATTTGTTGACAACAGCGTCTGTTTCGGAAAACATGATGGATATTATGGCTGAACTCGCTCAGGAACTCCACCTCGTCCAGAGTCAGGCCCACCAGGCGCGCCACGTCCCGCTTCCCCGCCGTCGTGTCGTAGACGTTGGAGACCGTGTCATGGTCGTAGCCGCGCCCGAAAACATAAAGTGTCGTTGCCCAGACCGCCTGCCAGAAAATCGGACCCAGCGCCTCCGCAGATCATACCATTCCCCACGCCGCCGCTCAGCGTGTCGGCCCCCCGCTGCCGTAGATCAGATCAGAGTTCAGTATAAACGCCTAAATAGCGAGTCGCGAGTTCTTCGCTTAGAAAATTGGAAAATATCTCTAAAGCATTCCGAGTTGGTCCATGGGGGTATTTGTGGGTCAGTTTGAAGAATATGCGGTCAGGGGGCTGGGGGTCAATTTTAAATATTTCAAACTTGTCGCTGCTTAAAAGAAGATTGGCAATGGCCATCGGCACTACCGCCCATTGTTTCTTGGTCGACAGCAAGTCAAAGAGAATATATGGATTGTCGATAGTCGCCTTTGGTCTTTTTCCCGCATGAAACCAATAGTCGTGCCAGGTTTGATATCTGGTGCCCCAGGGGACAAAGATACATTCTCCCGGGTCAAGACTCCGGACATCGACCACTGAAGCGTCTCCGCTTCGCTTCAGTCTTATGCCGACAAAAGGCACGGCAAAGCAAGGCATTACAATGACGCTGGGGTGGACCTGCTCAACCAGAGCGAATCCGACGTCAATATTTCTTTTTTCTATTTCCTCATACATTTCCATCGAGTGAAGCGAAATCACCCTAAAGCATATAGGCGGGTCATGGGCTAAAAGCCTCTTGCAGAGTTGAGGGACAATAGTCATATTCGCACTGGACACCGTGCCTATAGCGAGGTTATGGCGGCGTTCCGTTTTCCCGATTTGGGCTGCTTCATGGGCCACCTCCTGATAGCGCTCGGCTATGGCCAAAAACTCCTCGCCCTCCGGCGTCAATTGAATCCTCTTGATTCCTCTGCCTCTCTCAATTAGAGAATAACCCAAATTTTCTTCCAGCAACTGAAGCCGTTTGCTGACGGTTGATTGCGCCAAATGCATTTCGTCAGCGGCTTTGGTCAGGCTTCTAAAACGGGCGATATGAAGGAATGCCGCGATTTCAGTTAAATTCATAAAAATGCTCCGCAAAATAATATCTAAAATATAGATTTTTAATATCTAAAATATTCGTTTTACTAATATATAAAATCATGGCATAGTCTTCCTAAAGCACAGGCAACGCCTGATTCATGCATGAATAAATTAGATCAAGATCAGTTGGAAGTCAATTAAATATTCCTGACTGGAATAAAGGAGGAAGTATGCGCGTCATCGTTGCCGAGCCGATTCACCAGATACCTTTGGAAAAGTTGAGACAAAATGTCGACGAGCTTGTGAGCTGGGAAGATCCCGCCGCTAAAGACTGGTCGAGAGCCGATGCGGTCATAGTTCGAGCCGCCGACGTCACCAGAGAGCAGATTGCTTCGGCCCTTCAATTGAAAGTGATCGGCAAGCACGGCATAGGGGTTAACGCCATTGACGTTAAGGCGGCCAGAGAGCGGGGAATTCAAGTGGTTTACACTCCTGCGGCTAACGTCAGTTCAGTGGCCGAGTTGATTATGGCCATGATAATGAATCTAAGCCGTAAACTGGAAGAAAACATGAAAGCTATCCTCGCCGGAGCCGAGCGAATAACTCCGCCTGAATTGACCGGTCTGGAACTGGAAGGGAAAAATCTGGGCCTGGTTGGTCTCGGCCGCATTGCTCAGAAGACGGGCAAAATCGCCAGGGGCGGCTTTGATATGCGGCTTCACGCTTATGACCCCGTTCTTGACCCGGACGAGTTTGAACGGCTGGGAGTGATCAAATATGAGCGGCTTGAAGACCTGATGGCGGTTTCAGATTTCATCAGCGTCAGTGTTCCTTTGACGCAGAAAACCATAAACCTGATAAGCGCCGAAGAACTGGCTTTTTGCAAACCTACCGCCATACTCGTCAACACCTCCAGGGGCGGCGTGGTCAATGAGCATGATCTTTATGAAGCTATGGCCGCAGGGCGGATTTTTGGAGCTGGAAGCGATGTTTTTGAGCAGGAGCCTCCCCGCCCTGACAATCCGCTGCTTAAATTGCCCAACTTCATCGGAACCCTTCATGTCGGCGCCTGTACTGAAGAAGCTCTGCTGCGCGTCGGCAACACTGTGGCGGAGGATGTTCTGGCCGTCTTGAAAGGCTGCGACCCCAAATACCCTTACCGCGGAAATTAATTGATTGCCGCTGGTTCAAACTATTGAAAACACCCTAAGGAGAATCTCATGAGCATCCCAGGCAACAGAATTTTTAAAAAAATCAACCGTCCGTCGCAAGAACTGATCGCTTCTTTCAAAAATTTGCCGACCTCCAACATAGCCGACAACATGAGCAGGATGTTTTGTTCCCAAGCGGCCATCTCTCCGGTCAGGCCGGAGATGAAGGCGGCCGGCCCGGCTTTTACAGTCAAAGTTCGTCCCGGCGACAATCTTTTTCTCCATAAAGCCATGGACATGGCCGAACCTGGCGATGTTCTGGTTGTGGATGGCCAGGGTGAAACCACCAACTCCCTGCTTGGGGAAATTATGGTTCGCTACGCTCTTAAGCGCGGCTTAGGCGGCATAGTGGCCGACGGCGCCATTCGCGATTATGACGGCATATGCGCCTTGGGGCGACTGCCGGTTTTCGCCAGGGGCTATTCTCCCATGGGACCTTACAAGGACGGCCCAGGAGAAATTAATACGCCCATAAATTGCGGCGGAGCCATAGTCAAGCCGGGGGACATTGTGGTCGGCGATGCCGACGGCGTAGTCTATGTGCCTTTGGCGGACGCCGAAAAAATTCTGAAAGCCACTCAGGCTAAGTCGGCCAGCGAGGCGGAAATTTTTAACGACATTGAAAACGGACGATACGACCGGACTTGGGTTGATGCCCAATTGACGCGCATAGGCACGGAAGTCATAGACGATTACTGCAAATTTTAATTACTTGATATTGCCTGAGAAATCAGAGAAAATGGAGAAAGAGCATGACAAGCGGCACAGTGTCTTTGAATTCGGATGCGGCCTCGAATAACCTGAAAACAACAGACGAGATCAATCGAGATGCGCTAATGAACAGCCGGGCGGCAGACGCGAAAAGAGCGCGTGAAGCCAAAAAATCAACGGCCGCAGCTGCATTTGGCACCTTCCTGGAATACTACGACTTCAGTTGCTATGGTTATGTGGCGGCTATGTTGTCCAGCCGGTTTTTCCCCAGCGATAACCCCACCGTCTCTCTTTTGGCCACTATGGCTGTTTTCGGCAGCGCCTTTGTGGTCAGGCCCTTCGGCGGCATCTTCTTTGGTTTGATCGGCGACAAATTCGGCCGTAAAGCCTCTCTGCTGATCACCGTCATTCTCATGGGAGCAATCAGCAGTTGCATAGGCGTTCTGCCCACTTATGAACAGATAGGCATTATGGCGCCCGTTCTTCTGGTCATCTTTAGATTGCTTCAAGGCTTTTCAGCGGGCGGCGAAATAGGCGGCGCCGCTTCCTATATCCGGGAATGGGCTCCGCCGGAGCGTCGTTCTCTGTATATTTCATTTATTCCCAGCATTGCGGTTTTAGGCAAAGCCGCCGCCGCCGGAGCCGCCGCGTTGGCCGCCTCCTTATTTGTCGATCAGAATTCAGATTGGGCCTGGCGCGCGCCTTTTCTTCTGGCTCTGCCGCTGATGCTGGGCTGCCTTTATCTACGATTGAAAATTGAGGACAGCCCTGAATTTTCCCAGTTGGCCAAATCAGGCGGGCTGTCCAAGGCTCCGATGAAAGAACTTTTCAGCACTTATCTTGCTTCCGTCTCCAAATTGTTCTGCTGCTCACTGGCGCAGAATATCGGAACCTACATCGGCACCGTTTACGTGGCTGTTTACATGAGGATGTTTCTAAACATGCCGGCAGCCTCAGTCGGCCTCACGGTTCTCATCGCCATTACCTGCGCGGCCCTGCTGATACCGTTTTTCGGCTCTCTCACCGACAAAATAGGGGCCAAAAAAATGCTGGCCGCCGCTTATATCTGTTACATAATCTTAAGCTATCCAATGTATAAGCTCATGGGGCAGGGGTCTTTGGGGCTGACTATCTTCGCTCTGGTGGTCACCATGATTCCTTATACCTTATGCCAGGCCGGTTCATACGCCATGTATCCAGAACTCCTGCCCACCCGTGTACGTAGCACCGGCGTATCATTCGCCCACAGCCTGGGCGCCGTGGTCGGCGGCGGTCTTATGCCATATGCGGTAACCCTGTTGATCGATAAAACAGGAGATATTATGTTCCCGACGTATCTCTTGATTTTGACGGGAATTCTTGGGTTGGCCAACCTGGCCGGCATTAAGTATGCCGATCCGGGCGATACTCGTAAATTCAAGTGACGACGATAGGCGACAGGCAGGATAATAAGTTTCGCTAAAATCGCACGTTATCGCCTATTTAAATAGGCCCGGGATATTGAGGCCGCCGGTGACGCGGCCCATTTCGGCGGCAACCATGTCCTGGACTTTGCGCAATGCGTCGTTGACCGCCGCCACGATCAGGTCGGCCAGCATCTCCGGATCGGCCGGATTGATGATCTCCCTTTCCAGCCTGACGCTCACGATTTCGCTGGCTCCGTTGACCGTAACCGTGACCATGCCGCCGCCGGCGGCGGCCGTCACCGTGCGCTTGGCCATCTCCGCCTGCATGTCCGTTATTTTTTTCTGCATCTCCTGGGCCTGTTTGATCAGCCCGCCCATGGAGCCCAAATCGAAAGTCATAACAGCCTCTCTATGTATATTACGGATAAGGATGCGGAGCATCATCCGTGGCCGCGCGGCCTGGGGCGCCCGCCTTAAGCCTTAATCCTCGTCTTCGGTTTCCGGCGGGCCTTCGGCCTCATCAGGCTCGCCCGCCTCTTCCATTTCATCCGCCTGGCCGGCGGCCTCCTCGGCGCCGGGCAGAAAATCGACAAACTCGCCCGGCAGAGCCTTCATCAGGGCCAGGGCTTCGGGAGTGCTTTTGAAGGCGGCCAGCCGGTCGTTGAGCAGATCCTGATTGTCGGCGTAATCTTCCTTACGGGTCAGTTCCAGTTCCGGCGGCCGGCCGAAAGCGCTCTGGAGAAGCGGCAGAAGCTTAGCCTCAAGGCTTTTACGCACAATATTGCCCAAACCCACGGACGACGGCAGGGTCAGAGAAACCAGAGCCGGGCCGAAAGAAACGGCCTGGGCGCCCGACAGCATATTCTTGGCCCCGTCGTCCAGCTGCTCCCCAAACCGCCTCATGAAATCGCCCCAGTCGGCCGGCGGGCCGCCCTCCCCGGAAGAAGCCGCCCGCTCCGGGACCGCCCGGCCGCCGGACAGATCGCCGGACGCCGCCGGGGCCGCCCGGCCGCGAGCCGGCGGCGCGGCCGGGCGGGGCGGCGGGTTCACGGCCAGAAGCCGACCCAGCCGCTCCATGAGTTCCATCATCGGCGTCAGGGGCGCCAGCTGGGCCATGCGGATGACCTGGGCTTCCAGCAGCCAGCGCGGCTGCGGATTGCGGCTCAGGTCGTTCTGAAACTTCAGCCAGGCCTCGAAGTGACGATGCAACGTCTCCAGGGAATGCCGCCCGGCCTCGGCGGCGAACTCTCGCTCCTCGGTTTCCGTCAAATTCATCAGCGGGATGTTTTTCGGATCAACCCGCACCAGGGTCAGGCCGCGGATGTATTCAAGAATCCGGAGGCCCAGGTCCTTGAAGTCATAACCGCGCAGGTAGGCTTCATTGACGGCGCTCAAGGCTTCGGCCGCCTGGCCGCCCAGGGCCCCCAGCGCCGCCCGCCGCACCAGAGCCTGATCTATCAGGCCCAAGGAACGCCGCACCTCTTCCGCGGAAAGTTCGCCGCCGCCGGAGGCGATGGCCTGATCCATCAGCGACAGCGAGTCGCGCAGACCACCTTCAGCCTGGCGGGCGATCAGTTCGAGAGCGGCCGGCTCGGCCTGGATGTTTTCCATTTTCGCCACCTGGGCCAGCCTGGCGGCGATGTCCTCAACGCGGATGCGCCTGAAATCGTAGCGCTGGCAGCGCGACAGGATAGTCGGCAGCACCTTGTGGGTTTCGGTGGTGGCGAAAATGAAGACCACGTGCGGCGGAGGCTCCTCCAGGGTCTTCAGCAGGGCGTTGAAGGCGTCCTTGGTCAGGGCGTGGACTTCATCAATGATATAGACTTTATAGCGGCTTTTGGCCGGCAGATATTTTACGGTTTCCCGCAGGTCGCGAATTTCGTTTATGCCGCGGTTGGAAGCTCCGTCCACCTCGATGACGTCCACCGCCTGACCGTTCTGAATCTCCAGACAACTGCCGCAGTCGCCGCAGGGGCGCCTGGCCGCGGTCTCTTCCTCGCAGGACAGAGCCATGGCCAGAAGGCGGGCGGCGGTGGTTTTGCCGACGCCGCGCGGCCCGGAAAAAAGGTAGGCATGGGCGACGCGGCCGGTCGTCAGGGCGTTTTGCAGGGTGCGGCTGACCTGCTCCTGCCCGACCAGGTCGGCGAAGGTCCGCGGCCGGTATTTCCGCGCCAGGACGAGATAGGACATGCGCCTTTTCCCCGGCCTCGCCTGTTAATTCCGGCCTTCAAAAGAGGCGGCCAGGGCGGCGCGGCACTTGCGGCAGGGCGCCGACTGGTCCGGCGGCACTTCCGGGGCATGCGCCCAGCAGCGGGGGCACTTGGGGTAAGAGCTGGGGCTGACCCTGGCCTCCAGGGCCAAATCGTCGCCGGCCGGGCCGCCCTCGGTCAGGGACACGGAACTGACGATGAAAATTTCCGGCAGTTCCGCCTCATATGGCCGCAAAAGAGACAGGGCGCGGCCGGAGGCGCTTATGTCCACATGGGCGTCCAAGGGGGCGCCGATGATTTTGGCGCGGCGGGCCGCCTCCAATTCGCGATTGACCCGGGCGCGTATTTTCAGCAGCTCATTCCAGCGCGCGGCCAGGGGGGCATCGGCCCAGTCCGGCCTGACCTGCGGCAGGTCGGTCAGAAAAACGCTCTCCGCGGCCCCGACGCCGGGCATATGACCCCATATCTCTTCGCAGGTGAACGACAAAATCGGGGCCATGAGCCGGGTCAGGCGGCTTAGGACCTGATGCATGACCGTCTGGGCGGCCCGGCGTTTGGGGTCGCCCGGGGCCAGGGTATACAGGCGGTCTTTAACGACGTCGTGATAAAAAGCCGACAGTTCCACCACGAAGTTGTTGACCAGGTGATAGATGGAGTGGAACTCATAGCCGTCGTACGACTCGCGCACCCGGCCCGTCAGTTCGTTCAGCTGATGCAGAATCAGACGGTCCATCTCGCCCATGTTTTCCAGGGCGACCGCGTCCCCGGCCGGGTCGAAGTCGGCCAAATTCCCGAGGATGAAGCGGGCCGTGTTGCGGAAATTGAAATAGGCCTTGGCCAGCATGTCCAGAATCGTCTGCGAAATGCGGATGTCGTCCTGGTAATTCTCCGCGGCCACCCACAGCCGCAAAATATCGGCGCCGTATTTTTTGACGATGTTGTCCGGGGCCAGGGTATTGCCCTCGGACTTGCTCATTTTCCGGCCCTGGCCGTCGACCACGTAACCGTGGGTCAGCACCTCGCGATAGGGCGCCCGGCCCCGGTTGGCCATGGAGACCAACAGCGACGAGTGAAACCAGCCGCGATGCTGGTCCGAGCCCTCCAGATACATGTCGGCGACGTCGGGCAGATAGTCGCGCCCTTCGAGCGTGTCGGCGAAGGAGGAGCCGGAATCGAACCAGACATCGAGAATGTCGGTTTCCTTCTCGAATTCGCGGCCGCCGCAGTGGCCGCACTTTTCGCCCGGCGGCAGGAGCTCCTCGACCGGCCGGTCGAACCAGACGTCGGCCCCGTTGACTCTGATCAGCGCGTACAAATGATCCATCACGGCCCGGCTGTAGTGCCAGCGGCCGCAGTCTTTGCAAAAGAACACCGTGATGGGCACGCCCCAGGACCTCTGGCGGCTGATGCACCAGTCGGGCCGGTTTTCGATCATCCCGCGAATGCGGTCGCGGCCCCAGCGCGGGGCCCAGCGCACCTGGTCGATGGCCTCCAGCGCCCGGGCGCGCAGGCCGGTTTTATCCATGGAGATGAACCACTGCGGCGTGGAGCGGAAAATAAGAGGTTTTTTGCAGCGCCAGCAGTGCGGATATTGGTGTTCGACGTTCTCGACGGCCAGAAGCGCGCCGCGTTCCCGAAGATATTCGATGATGGCGGGGTTGGCCGCCAAAACGTTCTGGCCGGCCCACTCGGGCACTTCGGCGGTGAAGCGGCCGGCGTCGTCCAGCGGCGAAAAAGCGGGCAGGCCATGGGCCAGGCCGGTTTCAGAGTCTTCGCGGCCGTGGCCAGGCGCGGTATGCACCAGGCCGGTGCCCTGCTCCAGGGTCACATACAGGGCCGGCGCCGCTTTGGAATCGCGG
The DNA here is from genome assembly GCA_031273445.1 of Candidatus Adiutrix sp. GTDB lineage: Bacteria > Desulfobacterota > Desulfarculia > Adiutricales > Adiutricaceae > Adiutrix. Next base: position 8,651 of record JAISRV010000181.1, read on the forward strand.
TCGTAAAAAGGATGCCGGGCCATCAGGCCATTGAAGCCGCGGTTGTCCAGGGTGACCAGTTTTTCGGCGGCCGGCCCGAATTTGGGCAGGGCCGCCGCGGCCAGGGCTTCGGCCAGTATGACCACGCGGCCGTCGGCGAGCTTCCAGGCGCCGTACTTAAACTCCGGGTTATAGACGATGCCCATGTTGGCGGGGATGGTCCAGGGCGTGGTGGTCCAGATGACCATAAAGACGTTTTCCCCGGCTAGAGAGGGGTCGAGAGCCCCGGGCTCGGTTTTCAGGGGAAAGGCCACATAGATGGAGGGCGAAACGTGGTTTTCATACTCCACCTCGGCCTCAGCCAGCGCGGTGCGGCAGCCGCCGCACCACAAAACCGGCTTGGGGCTCTGGAACATGGCCCCGGACAGAGCCACCCGGCCCAGTTCGCGGGCGATGACCGCCTCGAACTCGTAATCCATGGTCAGGTAAGGCCGCTCCCACTCCCCGAAGACGCCCAGGCGCTGGAATTCCTCCGATTGAACGGCCACGTATTTTTCCGCATAAGCCCGGCACTGGCGGCGGATGTCCCCCTGGCTCATGTCCCGTTTTTTCGAGCCCAGGGCTTTGTCCGCCTGATGCTCGATCGGCAGCCCGTGGCAATCCCAGCCGGGCACGTAAGGGGAGCGGAAGCCGGCCATGGTTTTGGCCTTGACGATGATGTCTTTAAGTATCTTGTTCAGGGCGTGGCCCATGTGGATATTGCCGTTGGCGTAAGGCGGGCCGTCATGGAGAACCCAGGCGGGGGCGCCTGCGCGGCGGGCCGTCATTTTTTCATAAAGTTTCTCCCGGCGCCAGCGCTCAAGAAGCCGTGGCTCCAGTTGGGGGAGACCGGCTTTCATGGGAAAATCGGTTCGAGGAAGGTTCAAGGTGTCTTTGTAGTCAGGCTTGCCGTTCATAAATTATTCCCGCTGTTTCCCTATTGCGGCGCCGCCGGCGCGGCGCCGCCTCATTAATTGACGTAATTTCAAATTATACCATAAAAAGCGGCTCGGGCCAATATCGCCAAAACTGAAAAACTGAAAGCCGACATATGGCCGCAACTGGCAAAAATAATCCGGCCGGGTTAAAATGGCTTCAGCCCCGTCCGTCCGCCGCCGGATAAGCCCGAAAGCGAGGAAAACGTTCATGCTCAGAATGCTTGCGCCGCTGTTGGCTCTTTTGACGCTGTGCCTCCCCCTGCCCGCCGCCCTGGCCGACGCCTCCGCCCGCCTGAGCCGCGGGTTCAGCTTCTGCGGCGAGCCCGTGCCCCTGAACCAAGGGGAAATATTCGAAGCGGTGGATCAGAATCTCCTTTTGCTGTCTGAAGCCAGGAGCCGGGTCTGGATGAGCTTAAGGCGGGCCGGCCGTTTCAAGCCCCTGGTCGAGGGGGCGCTGCGCCAGGCCGGGCTGCCGGACGACCTCAAATATATTCCCTTCGTCTTAACCGGCTTTGCGCCGGACCACAGCGGCGGCGGGCGCGGCCTCTGGCGCCTGGACGAAAAAACGGCCAAAGCCCTGGGCCTGCGCCTGGATAAAGACGTCGACGAGCGGCTTGACCCGACGGCCTCGACCGCCGCCGCCGTCAAGAAGCTGGCCGCCCTGAAAACCGCCTACGGCTCCTGGACGTCGGCCGCCGCCGCTTTCGTCATCGGCGACGAAGTTTATCAGAAAGCCGTAAGCGAGGCCGGAGGGGAGAAAAATTTCTATAAACTCTACTTTCCCGGCCATCAGGATCAGTCGGCGGCGATGGTTCTGGCCGGGAAGCTTATTTTCGGCCATCCGGCGGCCTTCGGCTATAACCAGGCCGAAGGCCGCGCCTGGCCGCCCTTTTCCGGCCGACGGGTCGTCGTCAAAAAAGCCTCGACCGCCAGGGCCCTGGCGGCCGGCTACAAAAAGGACTATAAAACTTTCCGGGACGCCAACCCCCACCTGATAAGCGGAACCGTGCCCAAAGGCGTCGCCGTGAACGTGCCCTGAGAAAGGGCTTGGCCCCGGGCCAAACGCCGCGGCCGGCTCCGGGCGATCCCGAAGCCGGCCGTCAGGGCGCGACGATAATAATGACGAATAGATTAAGCGGCGGGGAAAAAATTACTTTTTCTTCTGCTTCTGCTTCTGCTGACCCACGCGGATTTTTTCAGCGGCTTTGCTTTCAATCTTAATATGGGTGGCCAGACTGCAGGGGCCGAGACGCCATTTGGCGCTAGGGAAGGCAAAAGCGCCGCAGGTTTTGGTTTCGCCTTCAATACGGTCGCAGCCGTCGCACTGCTCCACGACGGGACGACGCTCCAGGTTCAAACTGTTCATGGCCGCGCCATTCATAATATCACCTCACGAAATGTATATTGCGGGAAACGGGCGCCCGCCGGATCCGCCCCGGCGCCGCCTAGCGCGTCTGCCCCGGAATTGTGCTTTGACCTTGCTATATTAAGCCGAAAAAAGCAAAAGTCAAGCTTTAAAATTACCCTTGTAGGGAGCAAGTAATTAAGTCATGGAAGCCGGAAAGCCGCCTGCGGGAGGTCAGGGATGATGAACACGGCAAAAAAGATTGCCTTTTGGCTGGCCATGATGCTAATATCGCCCCATTAGATTTATTTCAAGCTATATGCGCTTATGTAAGG
>JAISRV010000212.1 GCA_031273445.1 Candidatus Adiutrix sp.
TCGGCATCCCGTGTACCCGCTTTGATTTTCTCACGAAATTCCTCAATCAGATGTAAAAGCATTTCAGCATATTCTTTGCCCTCTCTGATTTCATCTTCATTCATATATGTGCCCCCCCCCTCAGTAGTTATTTCATCTGCTTGAAGGTAATGTAGCACATATCGTCATACTTGTAAATACATCCTTTTTATATCTACACCCTGCTGCAATTTTCCGCTTGCAATCGACGGCGATATATAATAGAAGTATAAATTTTAAGAATTCTCGATTCAGAGGCGACGGGCTGCGGAAGCCGGGGAGATTGTCGAATGCTTGAGTATATGAGAAAAAACGCCGGCAGCAAAGTGGTTTGGCTGATTATCGGCGCCATAGCTGTTGTTTTCATATTTTTCGGCGTCGGCGGCGGCGGCGGAATGCGCGGCCAGAGCATCGTCGTCGGCGGCGAAGAGATAACTCGGCGCGAATATGAGGAAATGGTCGCGACTGTTGCCCGAGCCGTGCAGCAGCAGGGCGATGAAATATCGCCTGATGAGATACGCCGTCAGGCTGTAGAGGCGCTGGTGACTCGGCGTCTGATTCTTCAGTTCGGGCGCAAAATCGGCTTAATGGCCACTGATAGAGCCGTGGGGCGTTACGTGGCCGCGAACGAGGAGTTTCAGACCGACGGGGTTTTCGACGCCCGGCGCTACAAAGAGGAACTCACGGCCAACCGCCTGACGCCGGCGGACTATGAGGGCAGTATGCGCAGCCAACTGACTTCCAGCCGGGCGAATACGCTCGTGGCCATGCTGTCGCCCGCTTATCTGCCGAAAGCGCTGGAATTTTTTCATTTCCGCGAAGACCAAGCCGCTTTCAGCTATTGGTTTTTCCCCGCGGCCGGACACAAGGCCGGCCTGGCCCCCACGGAAACGCGGTTGAAGGACTATTACGCCCGGAACAGCGAAACCTGGCGAGTTCCTGCGGCGATGACGGTGGAGTATGTGCTGATGTCGCCCGATGATTTTCTGGATCAGGTCGAGGCGACGGAGGAAGAACTGAAAAGCTCCTACGAAGAGAACAAAGAGAGTTTCACCGTGCCGGCTACGGCCAAGGTCAGCCATATCCTCTTCAGTTTCCCCAGCCTGAGCCCCAGCCAGGAAGAGAAGGACGCGGTTTTGGCCAGGGCCGAAGCCGCCTATGCCCGCCTGCCCGAAACCCCTTTTGAGGCCCTGGCCGCTGAAGTCAGCGAAGATTCCAGCTCCGCCTCCGGCGGAGGCGACATTGGCGAGATCGCCAAAGGCATGACTTTACCCCGCCTTGAAGCCGCCATTTTTTCCTTGCCTCCGGGGGAAATCAGCCGGCCGGTGGAGACGGAGATCGGCTACCATCTGATCAAGGTCGTCTCGCGCGAGCCGGAACATCCGCGCCCGCTGGAAGAGGTCATAGATAAGCTGGCGGAACCGATCCGGGCTTTCAAAGCGCGTGAATTGGCCGTAACGAAACTCGAAGATCTCATTAGGCGCACCGAAACCAACGCCGACCTGGCCGCAGCCGCGGCCTCCCTGGGGCTGACCGTCATGACCAGCGACAGCTTCACCCAGGATCAGCCGCCCGAATTTTTTGAAGATGACCAGGCGGCGGTAAAAAAAGCCTTCGCCGCCGAAGTCGGCCGGGTCGCCCCGCCGGCGGAGGGGAATAAATACCTGGCCTTATTTAAGCCTGTCGAGCGCCGGGAGTCTTTCATTCCGCCCTTTGACGATATTCGCGAGGCGGTGCGGGAGGCCTGGGCCGTCGAGGAGTCGAACAGGCTGGCCAGGGTGGATGCCATGAATTTCATAAGACAAACCGGCGGTTTGGCCGCCAGCGCGCCCGTGACGGACGCCGAGGTCAAAAAAGGCCGCTCACCGGCCGCGGGCCGCTTCATCCAGGCGGGCCGGCCTCCTTTCGACAAAGCGGAGGCCCCCAGCCTGTTTGCCGCCATGTTTTCAGTGGCCGCCGCCGCTCAGGTTTCCCCTGTCGCCGTGCCCGGCGAACTTGATGGGGAGAGCGGCTGTTTCGTTCTCGCGCTGGAAACTCTAACGCCGGCCGACGAAGATATTTTTTCCGGGGACTCCGCCGCCGCCATTACCGGCCAGATGAGTTTTCAACAGATCAATCTGATGCGTCAGGTCTGGCTGAGAGAACTACATCGCCTTGCGGAGTCTGAAATTTTTGTGCCGAGAGAATTTATGGAAGCGGGCGGCGGCTACTAGCTAGCGTCCTGAATGGAGCGGAAGATGTTTGACCGTTTATCCGATAAATTGTCTTCGGCCTTTCAAAGGCTGACCGGCCGGGGCAAGGTCAATGAGGCCGACCTCAAAAACGCCCTGAGGGAAGTGCGCCTGGCCCTTCTGGAAGCCGACGTCAACTACAGGGTCGTCAAAGATTTCCTGGAGGCCGTCAACCAGCGGGCTCTGGGCGCGGAGGTCATGAGCAGTCTGACCCCCGGCCAGCAGGTCATTAAAATTGTTTATGAGGAACTGACGGCCATAATGGGCTCATCGGCCGCGGGTCTGGACCTGTCCGGCCGGCCGCCGACGCCGGTGATGCTGGTCGGTCTCCAGGGCTCGGGCAAAACCACCACGGCGGGCAAACTGGCCTTATATCTGAAAAAACAAGGCCATCGGCCCTATCTGGTGCCGGCCGACGTCAATCGCCCCGCGGCCATTACCCAGTTGACCAGGCTGGCCGCGGAAGTCGGGGCGCCGGTGTTCCCTTCCACTACGGATATGAACCCGGTCGACATAGTCGTGAAAGCCATGGCCGCCGCAGCTGAAGCCGGCGCCGACGTGGCGCTGATCGACACCGCCGGCCGCTTGAGCATCGACGAACCGCTGATGGAGGAGCTCGGCCGCATTCGCGAAGCCGTCGGGGCCAGAGAAATTCTTATGGTGGCCGACGCCATGACCGGCCAGGAAGCGGTGAATATCGCCGTAGCCTTTAACGAGCGCATCGGCCTTTCCGGCGTCATTCTGTCGAAAATGGAAGGCGACGCCAGAGGCGGCGCGGCCATGAGCATCAGGGCCGTAGTCGACCGGCCGCTTAAATTCGTGGGGACGGGCGAAAAGCTTGAAGCCCTTGACGTCTTCTACCCCAACCGGGTGGCCTCCAGTATTCTGGGCATGGGCGATATCGAAACTCTTTTCGATAAAGCCCGGGAGGCGGTGGATGAAAAAGAAGCCAGAGCCCTGGCCAAAAAAATGCAAAAAGGGGAATTCTCCCTGGAGGATTTTCAGAAACAGATACAGCAGCTCAAAAATATGGGTTCCATTGAGTCGCTCATGGGCATGATCCCCGGCCTGGGCAAGCTGAAGAAGTTGCGTGACGCCAAACCTGACGAGGGCGAATTGAAAAAGATTGAGGCCATCATCAACTCCATGACCCTGGAGGAGCGCCGCAATCACCTGATCATCGACGCCAGCCGCCGTAAGCGCATAGCTGGCGGCAGCGGCGTCAGCGTGGCCGACGTCAATCAGCTTCTGAAGAATTTCGTTGAAACGAAAAAGATGATGCAGCGTTTCACCAAAGGCGGCTTCAGCGGCCTTAAGGGCATGATGAGATGAAAAGCGCCCCGGGCTCGGAGCGGCCCTCCGGCGCCGGGACGGAATTATAACGCGTGATGGGAAACTATACGCGACTCTAAACGGGCTTTGTCCCGACAACGTGCTAAAGGAGCATTGGAAAATCATGGCTTTAAAAATCAGACTGGCCAGGCTGGGCGCCAAGAAAAAGCCCTTCTACCGCATCGTAGTGGCCGACAGCGCCGCCAAGCGCGACGGCCGTTTTCTGGAAGTGGTCGGCATTTATGACCCCAACCAGAAGCCGGCCCGAGTGGAAGTAAAACGCGAACTCATCGACCAATGGGCGGCCAAAGGCGCCAAACCCACGGACACGGTCAAGGCTCTTCTGAAAAATTGAGGCCGCGGCGGAGACGGCGACGGCCGTTCTTGCCGGGCGACCGAGCGAGCTTTAGGCGGCCGCCAGCCGCCGGGGCCGACCCTTTCCGAACCTTTGTTTTGAAGCGCGGGGGAACCGGCTGTGTCCAAGGAGCTTGTTGATTATCTGGCCCGGTCTCTGGTCGGCCGCCCCGAAAAAGTGGCGGTGACCGAGCGCCAGGGCGAACATGAGACTTTGATAGAATTGCGGGTCGCCCCGGAAGATTTTAACGGCCTGATCGGCCGGCAGGGCGGCGCCGTGCGGGCCATGCGTTTGCTCCTGGCCGCGGCTTCGGCCAAGAGCGGCCGGCGCTATGGGCTGGAGCTGCTCCAAGCTCCGCCTGAAAGCGAAACCTAAGCCGCCTGATGTCCTGAATCGTCATGCCCTCTGAACTCTACCTCAAAGACGCCGCCGATTTCATCGCCCTCGGGCATATCGCCCGAGCCCATGGTGTGCAGGGGGCGGTGCTGATCGCCCCTTACACCGACAATATTGGTCTAATTCTTGCCGGACAAGGACTATTGCTGGCTTCGCCCGGCGGCGGGTCCTTGCGTCCGGCGGGCCTTCTGACAGGCCGGGCGGCGGCCCAAGGACTAATAGTCAAGCTTCAAAATGTGACTACCCGTGAAGCCGCGGCCGCGCTCCGCGGCTGGCGAATCGGCCTGTCCCGGGCCGATCTGCCCCCGGCCGAGGCGGATGAGTATTACCTGGCCGATCTTCTGGGCCTTGAGGTGCTGACCGCGGAAGGCGAAGATTTGGGAGTGGTCGCCCAATTCATGGAAGCCGGGGCTGGATTGATCCTGGTGGTCGCTTCCGCGGAAAGGCCTGGCCGCGAGCGCCTTATACCTGACGCATTCGTCGTCCGGGTGGATCTGGCGGAGAGACGCTTGATCGTTGATCCTCCTGCCGGCCTGCTGGATTTGTAATTTCGCGGTCTAAAACCTGAAAAAGCGGGTTATTATGACGAACTCCTCCTGGTAGCCGGAATATTTACAGGAGTTTACGAACCCTGGCGGCCTGGCCTGCGCGGCCGAGGCATGAACGCCCGCCGCCTCCCGCCGCGACGAGGGAAGAGCGCTTTTGTCCTGTATAGGCCGCTATTTACAAAAAAGATTCAACGTGTTAATCTAATATAACATAAGCGATGTTGCCGTTTCGTGTTTCCGCCGTAGCTAACGCGCCGTTGTTTGCGGAGCGCGGAGGGGCCGCGGGGCAGGAACGGTTTTGGTTTATGGACGGAGCAAGAGGAGCGTATGAGAGTAATAATTGTCGGCCGAGACAAAGAGACCATAGCGCCCCTGGTCGACAAACTGACGACGGAGGATTTTGAAGTCATCGTCGTCGAAAACAGCGTCGGCGTTCTTTCTTTTATAAAAAAGAAAAGCATTCAGTTTTTGCTGGCCGACAGCAACTATCTGGTTAGCTATACGTTGTCTAAGCAGGTGCTTAGCCGCTGTCCCCTGGCCAGGCTGATAGTTCTGGCCTCTCGTCCCAGTCTGGTGGGCATGAGCGAAGCTATTTCCGCCGGCTTGGCCGACTATTTTCCCCGACGCTATGAATATTTTGACGAGGTGGTTCATATAGCGATATCAGAGCGGGCCAGGCTGATGCGCTGGCAACGTACGTTTCTGTTAGACGCGCCCATGCCGCTGGAAGATGACGCTGTGAAAGGCTAGGCCATGGCTTTCGACTTGGAAAAAGTTGAAGAACAATTAAATGCGATCAGCCTTGACCTTTTAATGGTCTCAACGGACAACCTGATTGAAATAAGCGGACTTTTGGGCAAACTGGAGCCGCTCTCCGCCGCTTTCGCCCCACTTGCCTCGGAACTGCCGGAATTGATCCTCGGCGCCCTCAAAGAAACGCTAAAAAACATTATCCGCGGTCGGATAGAAAATGCGGCTCAGGCCATGGAGCAGGCCGGCCTGGGGCTGAGCATGCTTCAGGAACTGGCCCGGTCGCTGCCGGTGAATGCCCCTTTCAAGGCAGACGTGCCGGCCTGGGTGGCCGGTTTAGCCGCCCAGGCGACTTCGGCTGGCCTTTTCCCCGGCGATGAAGCCGTCCCCGACGCTTACGTCCGGATGGAAGACAAGGCCAACAAATTGTTGTCCGGCGCGGGTTATCTGCCTGAAACGCCGCTGTCGGTGAACCGATTTAAAAAAGAGTTTCCGGCCGCGGTGGAGGAGATGCAGATTCTCCTGGTGGCCATTGAGCAGAAAAGCGACCCCCAGGCGGCGCTGGGCGACCTCACGCGCAATTTCCGCGCCGTCCTGGGCGGCGCCAGCCTTCTTGAACTGGAAGATATGGCCATTGTCTCCTCCAGTTCCGGGGATCTGATAGAATACGTAGTCGCCGGCCAAGTGCCCTATTCCACTGCGGTCACCGACATTCTTCTTAGGTCCTGCGATTATCTTTTAAAGGGCTTTCGCGGGTTGACCCTTGATGATGACGGCCGCGGGTGGCATATAGACGCGGCTTCATACGACCAAGCGGAGTTCGATTCTTTTCTGGATCAGTTGTGGATGGCCCGCCAGGGCATCATGCCCATCGCGGCGGCCGACAGCCGGCATATCGGCCAGGCGGCTATGCACAAACCCAAAAAAATCGGCGAAATACTGATCGAAAAAGGGCTTATTTCCGAGGAAGAGCTGGGCGGCCTGATAGAAGCGCAGCAGAATGCCCGCAAGGTTCCGCTGGGCGACATACTTCTGGCGGAAAAATTCATAACCCAGCAAGATCTCGACGAGGCCCTGGAAGAGCAAAGGCAGGGATCGCCCGGCAAACGGCTGGGTGAAATTCTGGTGGCCCAGGGCAAGCTCGACTATGAACAGATCGACATCGCCATGAAGAACCAGGAGTTGAAGCGCGAAACTAAAATGGGCGAATTCCTGGTCAAAGCCAAAATCGGGACGCCGGAAAAGGTGGCGCTCGCTTTAAGGGAACAAAAGCTGAGCGAAAGAGCCGGGGCTTCCCCCACGGGCCAGGCTATGGCCCAGACCGTCAAAGTGGAAACGCCCAAGCTTGACAGCCTGATAGATCTGGTCGGCGAACTGGTCATCGCCCAGTCGCTCATCAACTCCAACAGTCTGATCGCTTCTCTGAAGGAACAAAAGCTCGCCAAGGATCTGGCCCATGTTTCCCGCATCACTTCGGAGTTGCAGCGCAACGCCATGAGTCTGCGCATGGTTCAGATATACCAGACCTTTCAACGGATGAATCGGCTGGTGCGTGATCTGTCGCACAGGTTCGATAAAGACGTCAAGTTCGAAACCAGCGGCGGCGACACCGAAATAGACCGCAATATGGTCGAATCCATCTACGATCCAATGGTTCACATGGTGCGCAACGCTCTTGATCACGGCGTGGAAACTCCGGAAGAGCGGAGAGCCAAGGGCAAATCTCCGCAGGGCGCGGTGTGGCTTAAAGCCTACCACCAGAGCGGCAACGTGGTGATTGAGCTTACCGACGACGGGCGCGGCCTGGACGTCAAAAAAGTTCTGGAGAAAGCCGTCGCCCAGGGCTTGGTCGCGCCTGGCGAAGTTTTGAGCGATGCGGCGATTCATGCGCTGGTTTTCCTCCCCGGCTTTTCCACCGCCGACAAGATAAGCGACATCTCCGGTCGCGGCGTGGGCATGGATGTGGTCAAACACGCCATAGAAAAACTGCACGGCAAGGTTGATTTCGCCTCCGTGCCTGACCGGGGCTCGACCCTGACTATCCGCCTGCCGCTGACGCTGGCTATTATTGACGGCATGATCGTGCGGGTCGGCGAACATCGCTATATTCTGCCGACTATTTCCATAAGCGAGTCTTTCCGCCCGGCGCCGGAAGACTATTTCACCGTCAAAAACCAGGGGGAGATGATCAAGGTGCGTCGGCATCTATTGCCTCTGATGCGTCTGGATCGCATTGTAGGGGCCAGGGGCGCCCTGACCAATCCCGACGAAGCCCTGGTGGTGGTGGTGGAAAATGAAGGCGACTCGCGCTGTCTGCTGGTCGATGAGGTTTTAGGCAAGCAGGAGGTGGTCATCAAGTCCCTCGGCGAAAGGCTCAAATATGTGCGCGCCCTGGCCGGCGGCACCATACTGGGCGATGGCCGGGTCGGTCTGATTCTTGATGTGGCCGGCCTGTTTGAGGTTTCCGGCCAGAGCGGGAGGCCGCTTAGCTTAGGCGGCGAGACGACGGAAGAAGACTGGGGCATGGGCGGAGATGAATCATGGCCGGCCGGGGCCTAATGCGCTGAAATATTGAAAAGCGCGATTTTTTAGATTTTTAGGGCGGAACGAAAATTGGCGAATTTTAAACAGGAGCCTGAGAGCGCCACATGACCACGCAATCAACCCGGCATCAGGAGGCGGCCTCCCATTCAGCGGCGGATCAGGAAAACAAATTCCTGCAATTCGAACTGGACGGGGAATTTTACGGCGTGGATATTTTGAAAGTCCGCGAAATAAACGGCATGATGGATATCACCGCCGTGCCGCAGACCCCTGTTTTTATGAAAGGGCTGAT
>JAISRV010000294.1 GCA_031273445.1 Candidatus Adiutrix sp.
GCTTTTCTGGCCTCCATGCCCGAAGGCAAACCCCTGGTCTTCTCCATCCCTAAACAGCCCCGCGAAGGCTCCAATCTTTTCCTGCCGGAAGGCCGCGACATTCACGACCGCTATTCCTCAATTCTCTCCATCCGCTCCATCGGGCGCTTTCGGAACAGGCAGGGAGAGGACTTCAGCATGGTCATCGCCATACGCTGGTAAGTCCACGGCCTTGGGCCTAAGTCTTTCTTCGTCAATATTCCGCCGCCCCAGCCGGGAGATAAGGCCGGCGCCGTCTTCATCTTAAGCGGCGCCGGCTTTTTATTCGCCAAATTTGGCCTGAATATTGCTTTATCAGCGACAGCAGCGGAAGCGCTTGCCCTTCGTTAAAATATAATTTAATATAATTACTGCTAATTGACGGGAGTTCCAAAAACGATGGCCGGCTTCAAATTCAAAATGGATTTTTTAATAAAAGTCCGCCGGCGCAAAGAGGAAGAAGCCATGGCCCGTCTGGCCAAACGTCTGGCCAGCATTCGCGAACTGCAGGAGGAAATCGCGGCGCTGCGCGCTCGCAAGGAAAAGCTGGCGGCGGAATTGAATGAAAAGATGAAAACCGGCCTGATCACGCCCTCTCTGTTGAAGCTCTACACCGACTTTAAACAGAAGCTGTCCAAAGATATAGCCCGGGCCGACGAATTTTTGCGTCTTAGCCGTAAGGAAGAAGCCAGAGAAAGGGCCGCCCTGGCCAAAGCTTCAATCGACCTTAAGGTCATGGAGAAGCTGAAAGAAAAAAAGAAAGCCGAATTTACGGCCGAACAGCTTTATATCGAACAGAATAACCTGGAAGAAATGGCCGCCTTGGCCAAAGCCAGGCGCGACCGCGAAGAGGCCGCGCGCGCGCGATAAAACCTGTATTTGAATGGGGCACACATGAACATGACTGGAAACAAGAAAACCCGCGCCTTCGCCGACCGCCGGCCCGCCGTCCCGGCCCAGACCCGGCTCGTCCCGGCCCAGACCCGGCTCGCAAGCCCGGCCCAGACCCGGCCCGTCCCGGCCCAGACCCGGCCCGGCGCGGCCGGCCCAAAAAACGGGTCGGGAAAAGCCGGAAAAAAAACCTGGCCCATATTGGAAATCGCCTTGTTTCTTCTGCTGGTCAAAATCGCCGCCGTAACCTATTATATGGCGGCCGGCGGTCAGCCCGAAGATTCCGCGGCCTTGCAATTGAAACATATTGAAGAAAAAATCGCCGCCGAAGGCTCGGCCGGCGACTTGAAGGCCCCGGCTCATAACGCCGCCGCTTCCGTCAATGACTATATCGCCGCCGCCGCCGCCGCGGTTTCTCCGGCCAGCGCGGCCGCGGCCGCCCCGGCGGCGGCTGTCGCGCAGGCCTCGACCGCCGCCATGTCGTCCAATGCCATTGTCGCCGGCGCCTTCATGGTGGTGGCCGCGCAAAGCAGCGGCCCGGAAGCCGCGGGAAGCGGCGCCTCCAGCATTCCCCTGCCGCCCGACGGCGGGGATCTGCTGGTTCCGGCCGCCAGCCTGCCGGAGCCGACCCTGCCGCGGATTCCCGCCGCTCCGGGGGCCAGCCTGGCCGACCCGGCTCTGGCCAATCTCGATTACGACACGACCATAGCCTTGCGCGCCCGGGAAAGGGAGCTGTCTCAAAGGGAAGCCAGCCTGACCAGCCGGGCCGAAGCCCTGACTTCCCTGGAAAATGAAATGAAGAAAAGGCAGGAGGCCATAGAAGCCGCCCGCGCTGAAATTGAGGCCATGACCCAGCGCAACGAAGCCATTCTGTCTGAGCAGAAGGCCCTGCGCGAACAGCAACAGAAAGACGACGAAGCCCTTAAAGACGCCCGCATCCAGCATCTGGTCGTCGCCTATAAAGGCATGAAGCCAGATGCGGCCGGAAACCTGGTCAACAGTCTTGACGACGACGTGGCCGTGGCCATCCTCTCGGCCATGCCCGGGCGCAACGCCGGCCAGATTCTGGCTTTCGTCAACCCCGACAAAGCCGCGCGTCTGACCAAGGCCATTTCCGAAAGGCGCATTGATCCGAATCTTTTGCTGGCCGACGGCCCCGAGGCGGATTAATAATTCAAGTCGCCCTTCTTCTTATTCAGGGGCTGATCGCAGCCAAGCAAAAAGTGCGATTTTTGCTTGGCCCGTTGCTTAGACGGCCTCTCCGCCAGTCGCTTCGCTCCGTCAGCCCTACGGGCTGACCTGCTATTTTAATCGCCGCCTCAGGATTGCGGCGCGGCCGGCGGAAGCGCCGCCAATTCGTCTTCGGCGACTTTCCGCCAAAAAGGGTCGCCGGAATCGCGGACCAGGGCCAGCGCGTCGGCGTATTTATCCGGCCTCATCAATTTTTTATAGGCGCCGGCAATGGCGTAAAGGGCCTCGGGAGAAGCGTCGGGCGGGCGGTTGGACAGGGCCGAATCATAGTTGCGCTCGGCGTCGGCCGCCTGACCCAGTTCCTGGTGCACCTGAGCCAGCTGCTGATACTTGAGAAACCGGTCGGCCGACCTGGCGGCCGCGTTGGAGTCGCGGTTCAGGTTGCGTTCGACGATGGCCGCCCAGTCCTCCACCCGGCCGACTTCGAGATACAGGTCGGCCAGAAGAGCCTGCGCCTGGGGGTCTTCGTCCAGTTGCGGCGTAGTCAGGAGGCCTTCTTCAAGGGTTTCGACGGCCTGAAGATTCCGGCCGCCGGCTATTTCCAGCCTGGCCTGATCCAGGTAGGCGGCCGGGACCTGAGGCGAACGCGGATAGTCGCGGCGGAATGTTTTATATAGCTCCGCCGCCTCCAGGTTCCGGCCCAGCTGCCGGCCCAGCTCGACCTGGTCCAACAGGGCCCTGGGGCGGCCCTCATGACCTGGAAAAAGCTGACTATAGCGAGCCAGGCGATCCCAGGCCTGTTCCAGGCGCCCCAGGCGCGTTTCCGCCGCGGCCGCCTCCAGGTAGACGTCGGGGGCGGCCGCGTGGCCGGGATATTGCCCGATAAACTCCTGATAGTGAGCCAGGGCCGCGTCATTCAAGCCGCCCTTAAGCTCCTGGCGGGCCTGAATCAGCATTAGCTCCGGGGTTCTGGGGTCGTCCGGAAAGGCGCCGCGGAAGCGTTCCCACATGGCCAGGCCGTCCGTGGAACGGCCGATCGTGAAAAGGTCCTTGGCCTCCTCCAGCATCAGATCGGGCTGTATGGGGTCATCAGGCCGGCTGGCCCGGAAGCCCTCGGCCAGGGCGAAGGCCTCCTCGGTCAAGCCTTTTTCAACGCTTTTTTTATATTGATCCAGAAAACTCCGCCCCAGCCGAGGGTCGTCCGGATAAGCCCGGCGAAAATCGCCCCAGTCGCGTCGGGCCGCTTCCAGGCGCTCACGTCCCCAGTCGTTTTCAGCCCCCCGCAAAAGCGG
>JAISRV010000235.1 GCA_031273445.1 Candidatus Adiutrix sp.
ATCAGCCCGTAAGCCCGCCCGCCTTCCTTCAGCGCAAGATTTTCGACGCTTTCGTTGGTGATGACGGCGACCAATTCCTGGCCGTCGATATCCAGAATCACTTCGGCGTTGACCGCCCCTCGGGAAATTTTGGCTACGCGCCCGGCAAAGAGGTTGCGGGCGCTGGTTTTAATGCCGCTCATGGCTGTTCTCCTTAAATAATCAGATATAGTCGGATAGTCAGAGTCGGCCGTTATTTGTAAGGCCGGCGACATGCTAATTATAGCCGTTTCCAGGGCTAAGGCAAGCTTCGCTTCCAGCTCCCGTCCCGCTCTGGCGAGGGTCGGCCTCGACAAGCCCGCAAGGCCATAAACGAATCGTCGGCAATTATAAATTTAAATGATCAGCTTGACTGGCTGGGTCGTAGCCAGGCAAAAAATGTGATTTTTGCCTGGCGAGCGAGTTTGTCGGCCTCTCAACCAGCGGAAACTGCCGGCTGTCAGCCCCTGAAATGGCGGGGCGTAACGAACGGAACAAATGAGCGATGAGATAAAAATTCGCCTACAGCCGAGAACTGCTGAACGAATCGTCGGTTCTTTGACAAAAACCTTGAAATGAATTATAGTTATGGCTTCTGAAAAATAACTTCCCGGCGGCCTTTGAGATATTGCGGATGACTTGATGATTTTCCATTGCGGAAGGGCTGAACGTGCAGGAAAGAGGACAGATAACCATATTGTTGGTCGACCCGACCGCCGCCGTGCTGGATCGCCACGCGAATATGCTCCATGAAATGGGCTATTTCAATCATCTGCAGGCTGAAAACGGCTCTGAAGCCCTGGCTATGGTCAATAATTTCGACCCTGACCTGATCATTGCCCGGCAAAACACGCCGGAGATAAACGGCCTGTCTCTGCTGCGGCTGGTGCGGCAGCAGGATACGCCGGATACGGAAACTGTTTTCGTGCTGTATGGCGAAAACATCAACACCCGCCTCCTGGCCCAGGCCGGGCGCAGCGGCGTCAACGCCGTCATCCTGATGCCCTGCGACGATGACAGCTTCAAAGCGCGCCTCTCCGAAGCGCTCTATCCGCCCAAAGATCCCGAAGATGAAAAAGCCGAGGAACTATACGACCTGAGCCTGAAACAGATCAGCCGCGGCGAGTTCGACCAGGCCCTGGTCACCTGTAACGACATCCTGGAAATACACGCCAACGCCGAAGTGTATTTTAACATGGGCTACATTAAAAGCGTCAAGGGCGAACTGACGGAAGCCCTGGCCTGTTTTCGGCGGGCCACCATGATCAACAGCCACCATGCCAAGGCCTATGAACAGATGGGGCTGATCTACCAGAAGCTGGGGCGGAACGAAGAGGCCCGGGCCAGCCTGGAAAAAGCGGCGGGTATTCATATGGAGCGCCGCCAGGACACCGAGGCCGAGGAAATCTTCAATGCCGTTTTGACCTTGCGGCCTGACACCATCAACGTTTACAACAGTTTGGGCATAATCTACCGGCGTCAGGGGCGGCTGGACGAGGCCGTCAAAGCCTACGAAAAAGCCGTTCGGGTGCATCCCGACGATGAATACATTTATTTCAACGCGGCCCGGGCCTATCTTGATTTGGGCAACCCAGCCATGGCGCAGAGATTTCTGCGTCATGCCATCAGGATCAACTCCGAATTCACTGAAGCCGCCGATCTGTTGAGGGCGACCGAGCTAGGGCTGAAAATAAAAGTCTGACTTTTTTGACTGGCCGCGACCAAGCCGAGCAGGCGAATATTTTTAAAAAGCCAGTCGCCCCCGGAGAGGGGCGACGGAGCAAAGCGACTGGTTGATATGGCTAAAAGGCCCCTCGCTGGGCAAAAATCACATTTTTGCCCAGCTGCGACCAAGCCGGCCAAGCCGAACATTCACATTATTTTAATCGAAGAGGGACGCCGTGTCTGAGCGGAAACATTTGACCCCGGACGCGCTGATATGCGGCTCCAGTCTGCGGCTCCTGGCTTTGGAAGCGACCAGGTCCAAGTGGACCGCTGTTTTGGTCGGCGCCCGGCCCGGCCGTTACCTTATAGTGGAAATGCCCAAGGTGGCCGGAGGGCCCGTAAAACTTGACGAGGGCACGCGCTGGGCGGCCACCTTCATCAGCAAAGGCAGCGCCTATAGTTTCAAAACCGCCGTTATCGGCTATACTTACCGGCCGGCGCCGCTTCTTTTCCTGGAATATCCCGTGGAAGCGGAAGTCTCCAGCCTGAGGCTCGAAAAGCGGTATCCGGTTAATATCCCGGCCATATTGCGGGCGATCGGCGGCCCTGAAAACGCTGTGCCCGCCGCGGGCGGCGAAGAGGCGCCCAGAGGGGAGGAGGCGCTAACCCGGCCGGAGGCGACGGAGCCGGTGAAGGCTTTGGTGGTCGATCTTTCCGAAGGCGGCTTTATGGCGGCCTGTCCGACGCCGCTATGGCCGGAAACGGCGGTAGAGGCCGATTTTTATCTGCCCCAGGAGGTGACCATAAACGGCATAGCGGCCACCGTCAAAACCTGCACGGGGAAAAAAAGCGGCTATTTCATGGGCTTGTCTTTCATCCCGCCCTCCAGGCCGGAAGTTGCCGGTCAGATAGAAAAATATATAAGAAGCATTGAAAATATGGCGCTGAGGTTGTAGAATGACGGCGGGGAGAATTTTCCGGTCTTGGAGGCTTGCGGGTCTGGTCGTAGCCAAGCCAAAAACGGATTTTTGCTTGGCGAGCGACTTTGTCGGCATCTTCGTCGCTCGCTTTGCTCCGTCAGCCCTATCGGGCCGACCTGCTATTTTTAAACAGCGGGCCCAAAATGGGAATTGTCGGCCCGCCGGTTGACGACATTTCCGCCGGGACCGAGACCGGAGCCGGGGCGCGGATTATTATGGACCACGTCAGACAAAGTGAAGTCTTCGGCTCTTCCCCCAAGAGGTCGGCTTCCGTAAATTCTTCCGTAAATTGAGGTATGGATTAATGAAAAATTTTCTCAAACAGTTTTTTGCCCCGACCGCCCTCGGCCTTTTCTGCCTGGCCGCCCTTACCGGGCCGCCGGCCGACGCCCTGGCGGACGACGGCCAAACCAATAAACGCCATCCCTCTTATAATCTGATTGGGCGCGACGCCCCGCCGGATTCTCCCTTGAACCCCAATTTCGTGGTTGCCGATGAATCGCGTCTGTCGGAACGCGGCTTCTGGCGCAGCTCTTACATTCCCGAAAGCTTGGTGGGCCTGGCGGTGGAAGACATCGACCGCGACGGCAAAAACGAACTGGTGTACGCGTCTGAAAAAAACATATACGTCGGCCGGGTAAACGGCGGCAAGTTGAACCAGTTGGCCAGCTGGTCAGCGGAAAGAACGGAAAGAATAGTTTCCATAGACGCTCTTGACCTCACCGGCGACGGCCGCATGGAGATCATCGCCTCCATGCAGAACGACAAAGCGACGGCCGCCGGCGTCATTCTTGGTTTCGACGGCAAAACCCTGACTCCTGTCTCAGGGCGGCTGCCCTGGTATTTGCGAGTCGTCGGGGCGCCCGGCGGCCGTTTCCTGGCCGGTCAGAAGCCCGCCAGCTCCCATAACGAGTTTTATTCGGGCAAAGTCGTGCGCCTGTCGTTCGACGGCAAAACCGTCAAGGCGGCCGGAGCGGTGAATGTGCCGAATTTCGTCAATGTCTTCAACTTCACCATAGGCGTCTTGGGCTCTAACCGTACCCAGATGGTCGCCGCCGTCAAATATCCCAGCGAGCATATTTTCCTGTTTGAAGGCGGCTCCGACCGGGCCTGGGAAACCCGCGAGGAATACGGCGGCACGATGAACCACCTGCAGCCCTTTGTTTCCGCTGAAGACGCCCAGCATGCCCGCAAGGAATACCTGCCGACCCGCCTGATCATCGCCGACATCGACCTCGACGGCCAAAATGAGTTGATAGCGGCTAAAAACGACCGCGGCGGCGTCAATTTTATGAGCAACCTCCGCGCCTTTTCCAGCGGCGCCGTTCAGGTCTTCAAATATGCCAACTTGGCGCTGACGCCGTCTTTCAGAACCAGGGCTCTGCCGGGCCCGGCCGTCGATCTGCAGTTGGCCGACTTGGACAACAACGGCTCTATGGACCTGGTGGCGGCGGTGGTGGTTGAACAGAAAAGCGGCATGCTGAAAGACGGCCGCTCCATTATAATCGCCTATGAGCTCGGGGTGAGCAATCAGCCCTGACGAAGAGAGGCTAACCGGGAGGCCCGGAAATTTGAGAATCGCCGCTAAGCCCGGTTTGCATGGCTGAATTGAGTCTGGTAAAGTTTGGCGTAGAGGCCGCCTTTTTCCAGCAGCTCCCGGTGCGGGCCGTATTCGGCCAACCGCCCGTGATCCAGCACCATGATGACGTCGGCTTTGACGATGGTGGAGAGGCGGTGGGCGATGACGAAAGAGGTGCGGCCGCGCAAAAGGGCCTCCAGGGCGTCCCGCACCAGTTTTTCGCTTTCCGTGTCCAGAGCCGAAGTGGCTTCGTCCAGAATCAGAATGCGCGGGTTTTTCAGAATGGCCCGGGCGATGGCCACCCTTTGGCGCTGGCCGCCGGAGAGCGAAGCCCCCCTCTCCCCGACCAGGGTGTCGTAGCCGCCCGGGAAATTATTTACGAATTCAGCCACGTTGGCGGCCCTGGCCGCCGCCTCGACTTCGGCGTCAGTGGCGTCTAAACGGCCGTAACGGATGTTTTCGCGGATAGAGCCGGAAAAAAGAAGCGTTTCCTGGGGCACGATGCCGACCTGTTCGCGCAGGCTTCTCTGGGTGACCGTGCGCACGTCGAGGCCGTCTATGAGCAGCGCCCCGGAGCTGACGTCGTAAAATCGCATTATCAGGTTGACCAGCGTGGTTTTCCCGGCGCCGCTGTGTCCGACCAGGGCCGCCATCTGGCCGGATTTGACTTTGAAATTCAGATCCGCAATAACCGGTTCGCCCTCGTTATAGGCGAAGCCCACCTGGTTGAAATCGACGTTGCCGCTGATGGCGGGCATATCCGGCGCCGCCTCGGCGTCTTTCACTTCCGGGTCGAACTCCATGGCCTCGAAAACCCGTTCGCCGGCGGCCAGGGCCTGTTGCAGGCTGCCGTAGGCGCGCGACAGGCGTTTGATGGGGTTGGACAGGTTTATGGCCAGAGTCAGAAAGGCCACCAGGGCCCCGGCGTCCATCCGGCCGTTCACCACTTCACTGCCGCCGTACCATATCAGAAACACCACCCCCACTGTGGCCAGAAATTCCACGATTGGGGTCAGCAAGGCGTTGGCCTTGGCGGCGCGCATGACGGCGTTGAAATTTTCCAGCGTCTGCCCGGCAAAGCGTTTGGCTTCGTGGTCTTCCCGGGCGAAGGATTTCACCACCCGAATGCCGCCTAGAGTTTCCTGGAGGATGGCGGTAAATTCGTGAAGCTGCCCGAGCACATCGCGGCTGGCCGCTTTGATGCGCCGGCCGATTTTTTTTATGGCGAAAGCCACCAGCGGGCCGGAAATAAAAAGGACCAGGGACAATTTCCAGTGCAGAGTCAGCATCAGGGCGACGGAACCGGCCAGAATGAAGCTTTCCCGGATGAAATCGACTCCCGGGCCGACGATGGCGTTCTGCAGGGCGCCGATATCGTTGGCGTAATAGCTCATCAGCCCGCCGGTGCGGTTTTTTTCGAAATAAGCCAGGCCGCGCAGGCGCACCATGACGTTGAACAGCCTGTTGCGCAGGTCGAAGACCACCCGCTGGGCCACATATTCCATCAGGTACTGCTGGCCATAGACGAAAAAGCCGCGCAATATGAAAATCGCCAGCACGGTGAGGGATATTACGTTCAACATGCGCATGTCTTTGGCGATCAGGACGTCGTTGATGATGTCCCTTATCAAGAGCGGCAGGGCCAGATGGGAGCCGCTGGCCCCCAAAAGGCAGATCACGCTCACGATGAGCCGCGCCCGGTAGGGGCGCACGAAGGCGAACAGTTTCAGGTATTGGGACATTATTCTCTTTCCGTGACGAAGCGGCCTATTTGTTGTTCGCGGGCATCAGTTTCAAATATTGGGGCATTATTTTCCCGTTTCAGCCGCGCCGCGATTCTTAAACCGCCGGCGGCGCCTGCCGCAACAGTTCGGCGGCCGCCTGATAGACCGTCTCCACCTGGCCCGGGCCCAGCGTCGCCGCCTGGCCGGGGGGGGGCGGCGGAAAGCTGATGAAGCGGGCCCGCGGCATGGAGTCCATAAGTATGGCCGGCGTCGTGGCCATCAACAGGCAGAGCAGCCTTTTCAGCGGGCTGTTGGCCATTAGGTGGGCCGCGCCGTTGTCCAGGGCCACGCACAGGTCGGACTGGGCGGCCAGGGCGTTTATGTCCATCAGTTCGGTTCGTCCGGCCAGGTTCAACAGCTCCAGCGGCCGCACGGCCTGCGCCAGCGCCTCGACGTAAGGGCGGTCGGCCGGGCTGCCGGTGACGTATATAAAAGCGTTGAAATCATATTTCAGGCGGCGGGCCAAAGCCGCGAAACCTTCGGCGGGCCAGGTTTTCCCCGGGTCATTGGTTCTGACGCACAACCCGACCACCGGCCCGCGCGCTTCGGCCAGAAGCCCCCGCGCCCAGCGCGCCCTGGCCTCGTCGACCGGCGGAAGCGAAATCCGGCCGCGCCCTTCCAGCCCGAAAGCCCGGCGCACGACCAGTTGAAACATCTCCACCAGACTGCCGCGGCATTCATCCGGGCTCATGGTCACGGTTTGATTGAACAGGAGGCGGGTCCATAATTTCGGCCCGGCGCCGGCAAAGAGAATATCAGGGCCGATGCGGCGCGGGATTCCGGCGATGAAGGCGGCCGCCGCGCCCCGCGGCCGCCGGTCGAGCGAAAGAAAGACGTCGTGGCGGCCGGCCTTTATCCGTCGCCTGAGCTCGGCCAGGCCGTGAAAGGGCGAGCCGCTTTTATAGGGGTAGATGACGAGTTCGTCCACCACGGGATTTCCGCTCAAAAGGCTCCGCGCCTCCGGCCTGGCCAGAACGGCGATGCGCGCGCCGGGGCGGCCGCGCCGCAAAAGATCAAGGGCCGAAGTCATCATGACGACGTCTCCGACATTGACCAATAATGACGCCAGAATGCTCCTCATCGTGTGTTGTTCAGGTCTTTCTCATGGTTTTATACATAAATCGTCATTATACGACAAGCCCAACCTGCCGGCAATCCCCAGCGATTCTAAATATTGGGAGCGAGACGCCGAAAAAGATGAAAGTGAAGCCAGGTCAATGACCAGGGTCAGGGCGAATGTCGCCGGATTGCCGGAAGCAATGAACATCATAATATTCATCTAGATTTAAATTGAATCTTGCCCGCTCCAACAGCGAAGAGCTTTGAATTCGCAAATGGCGTTTCCGCAATTCTGAATACACAATGAAACGCTGTGGATTACCATAAGACATTCGTCTCCAACGCCTCATTAAATCAGCATCAGTCATGGTATTATAATCATATCGCGGCTTCAATTCATAAGTGTCGTTTATTTGTTCCGTAGCGACAGTAAATCTCTCTCCTTATTTATTCTCGCAAGCGGCTTCATCAGCCCCCAAATACAGCCCTATATCAGCCAGAGCGAGTGGCTGCCGTCATCTGTCTGGGAGGCAATTTAGTAATCGCGAAAAGCGTTTCAATTTCAGGCATCAACAGCCAATCACGCTTTATTGAAGCTATTTTTTGGCGATTATGATTTAAATTGATAAAAGTGAAACTAAAATCAATAGTCAGGCTGGAATAAACATATGCATTCTTTATATTGAAATCATTATCCGCCAATAATAGTCTTTGGTCGGTAAATATGGCATATTCACGCTTGAAGACAGATTTCAAAGGAATAAAAAAAATATAACTTTCATCAGCGCTCAACTGATTTTGTATATTGGCTTTATCTCGATTCCGCTTCTCCGGCAAAGACGGCCTTGAGGCAAAATAAGCGCATAAATCCTTAATTTGGGCATATTGATCCGCTTCTGGAGCGTCTTTAAACCAAGGCGTTTCGGCAACGAAACGATAATAACGTGATATATCGTTGTCATTATTCCCGAAGGTTTCAAAAAAACGCCCGCGTATACGCGGAAATTTAGCATCAAGACAATTTATGCCGCCAATATATAAGGCTCGGCAGACGTCGGCGGCCACAATCGACAAAAGCCTTATAAAAGCAACTCCTTGTGGGACAATAAAAGAGAAGTTCATTGATTGAACATCTTTATTTACAATATAGAGCTTTCCTCCTAAAACCGCGAAACTGAATTTTTCCCCAGACAACGATGGCCAGGCTTCATTGATAAATAATCCATTAGCCAGAAGACAGGCGCCGGACAGATCAAACAGCGTCTTATTGATATGGATCAAACTAAAAATTGAACAGCAACGTCCCACTCGTTTGTTGGTCACCATTACACTGGCGGAGAAGGGCGATCCCGCCGCCATAAAAGCCCAAATAGCGATAAGGATAGGCGCGAGATAAGATATGCCGTCGGAGTACTGCGAGTAGTTTACATTGGCATATATGATGTAGCAAAGAAAAGCTGGGGGACACCATACTAACATTACTCTAAAAAGTTGTAAAGCTAGCCAGTAAAAAGAACGAATGGAGTGACGATTTATCCAGAAGCTGGAGTCCATGAATATCAGGTATTCATCCGCTTTCAGATGAAACCTGAATTTATCAAGTCTAGAGCCTGAATTCAACGGAATACCACGTCTCCGACATTCCGAATAAACGAAAAAACGTTGCGGATTATTGTAAAACATTCTTTTCCATAAACGCGATATGGCGCGGTCGCTCATTGAGGCATAGTCACGATTTGGCTCAATGTTGCAAGTGCTGTTCAACAGACTCTCCGTAGTCGTGGGAAATAATATTACGGCTAAAACCTTTGGCGCGCGCCGACTGGTCTGTCATCCATTTCCGCCAGTATCGGCCATATATGGAACGACGGTTGCTGTGAGTCAGCCTCGGCCGGCGGCTTTAACCGCCCATCGACCGTCGGAGCCTTCTCATGACGGTTTTTGCCGGAGCGCGGCTCTTTGAGCTATTTTTTATTGAAATCGTCCTCCTTGGCTTGCAAAAAAAACGGCCGCGAATTCCCGAGTCAAAAATTTGCTCTCCTCGGGTCGACCCCGTGGATTGTAATAGGTCGCAAGATCACGGGCGTCGAGATAAAAAAACAACTCCGCGCCATTCAGAGCGGTCATGCTCACCCGACGCTCATTGTTTTCCTATTTATTAAGCTGAAGTTCCTGAGCAGCATTGACATAACATCTGAATATTATGTTAAAAAAGAGATATTGTGATTATATTTGTAGCCATGTAAATTTATAAATTAGTCTTGACTTGTTGGAAAAGATAT
>JAISRV010000262.1 GCA_031273445.1 Candidatus Adiutrix sp.
GGCCACGGCCGGCGGCTCCGGCCAATGGCACGGCAACTGGCTTAACTTCGCCACCACCAGCCGTATGGACGCCATCCGCAAGGTGCTCTACGGCGGCAAGCGTTACGTCGACACCGCCGCCCAGACGGTGCTGGAACTGACCTCCTTCATCCCGGCCAACTCCCACGCCTGGGGCGGCGAACTTCTGGCCGACAACCTGTGGGCGCAATACGCCAAAACCTCGCCCTGGTACGACATCCCCAGCTTCACCGGCTATACTCGGCCCGCGGCCGGAACCATGCACTTCTGGTGCCGCAGTTCCTACTACACCCCCGCAATAACCAGCGGCGGCCAGGACCAGGCCCGCACCAAATCCGCCGACCCCCTGTTCATGGTGGCGGCCCATATCCCCTCCACCAACTGGCATCCGATTTATAAGACGCCCTTGCGCATCTGGGATTGGGTCGGCGACCACGGCGGCGGCAGCCTGCCCGACGACCATAACCTGATTGCCGGGCCCAACGCGGCCACGGCCCGGGCCTTCGCCACGACCGCCTATGACAATAAACCGGCCAATCAGGCCGCGCGGCGCTTCATCGCCCGGGTGGAAGTCTGCAAGGCCAACAGTCTGAGCCCCACGGAAGGCTGCCGGGCCTACGGGACCAGCGACAAGCCCATCGGCCTTTTGCAGGAATACGGCGAAAGCGGCAAAATGTTCTTCGGGCTTATGACCGGCACCATACAGGCGACCACGCGCTATGAAGGCGGGGTGGTGCGCCACCATATCCAGCCTTTTGAAAATTACGTCGGCGCCGACGGCCTGATCAAGAGGCCCGGCCTGATCGACACCATCGACCGGCTGCAGATCACCGGCATCGGCGGCTTTGAGGCCGGCAACGGCAACAATACCAGCGTCTACACCGACGGCACCCAGGCCGGCAACCCCCTGGGGGAAATGCTTTACGAAGCCACGCGCTATCTGGCCCGCCGATTCGACGGCACGGGGCTGACCCCCTCCACGGCCTATGTCCCGGCCAGCGAAGTCACGATCCCGGCCTATAACAGCGTGACCACCAAATCCCAGCTGCCCCGCCTGACCGCCTGGAGCGACCGGCCCGACCTGGGCGAGACGGCCACCAAGTGCCCCAAGCCCGTCATCCTGATGCTCAGCGAGGTCTTCACCGACCATGACGCCAACAATTTCCCCAATCTCAGCCAGCTGAACAGCGTGCCCCTGACGGCCCACTTCGCCGGCTCGCCCGTGCCCCAGCAACTGAACATAACAACCTACCTGAACCTGATCAGCGCTCAGGAGAAGCTCAGCACCGACGCCAGCGACGGCAAGCACTTCTTCTACCCCAACCAGCCGCGCGGCACCTGCATTCCCGCGGCCCTGACCGGCCTGGCCGCCATTCAGGGCCACTGCCCGTCGGAACCCAGCCTGCAGGGCAGCTACAGCCTGGCCGCGGTGGCTTATTACGCCCACACCCACGATCTTTATAACCTCGGCGGCCAGACCGACCCCAGCCACAGCGAGAAATCCATCGACTTCTACGCCGTGGGCATTCCCCCCAACTTCCCCGACATAACCTTCACCGTGGATGAGAACCGCAGCCTGACCCTCATGCCCATCACCGTGGCCTCGGACCTCGGCACTTCCACCCAGCTGCGCACGCTCATCAACTTTTACGTCGAAAGCTGGGAGACCGACAACTCCCCGGCCAAAAGGCCTTTCAGGGTCAAGTTCGCCACCAACTTCGAATACAACACCAACCCCTCCTGGACGAACGGCTCCGGCAGCAACAACATGGAGCGGGATATCTTCAACCGCTTCGAAATCATCCTTTTGACCACCAGCGCCACCCCCGCGGCCTATCGCGAGGCGACGCCGGTTTTCATCAACAGCGGCCCCCTGCGCACCAAAGACTCCACGCTGTGGTATGAGCATAAGGCGGCGGCCACCGGGCTTCCCACTGATTTCCCCGACACGCCGGCTCAGCCCTATTACTACGCCTTTAAAAACCCCAACCCCAACCAGGTGGCCACGCCGCTGGACATCGACAACTACAGGAACAATATCGTGGGCGTGGCCATTCAGAACTACAGCCACGGCTCTTTCATCAACATGCACGGCCTGGGCGGCTACACCATCAGCGGCGTGACCCGCCCGGGCGCCTATCTGGAGGTCGGCTATAACGGCTTGGACAACGGCGTGACCTGCAACACCGGCGGCCAGCCGGTCGTCCTGACCGCCGATTATCGGGACACGACCGGCTGCGGCGTGCCGGCCGGCTTCACCGACCGCCAGGGTCTGCCGCCGGGCCACCGCAACCCCAGTATAGCCGACGAGTTCCTGACGCCCTGGGAATGCCCCTTTGCCGGCTACACCAACGCCGACCGATTTGACGCGGACGTGATCAGGGGCTACGGCAATCTCGCCTCCAACGCCGCCGCCTCCATCTGCGGCACGGCCACCGCGAACGGCAGGCTGACCCGCTATTACCAGATGCGTTCCTTTGAATTCGACTCCAACGCCACCCTGATCACCAAACTGCCCAACCCCATGTTGCTGGCCGCCAAATACGGCGGCTTCAAAGACGGCGACGCCGCGGGCCAGACCGGCCACGGCTACCCGGATAAAGACGCCGAGTGGAAGCGCGGCGGCGAGGGCATGGATAAAGACGACCCCTACAACTATTTCGGGGTGACCAACATCAGCCAATTGCCGGACCAGCTGGGCGCGGCCTTTGAGGCCATCGCCAACAGCGTGGCCACCGGCACGGCCAACGCCTCGTCCATGAACACGGTTCTGGGCGGCGGGCTGTCGATCCAGACCCAGTATAACACCGAGTATGAGGACCCGGACGGCGCCCAAATCAAATGGGGCGGCACGGTCTACGCCCTGTTCGTGGACAAGTGGGGCAACCTGCGCGAAGACACCAACGGCGACGGCAAACTGACCCTGGCCACCAGCCCCAATCTGAACGACTGGGACGTGGCCAGGCCCAAGAAAGACAAGCCGGCCACCCAGCCGGAAGACGGCGACAAGATCGTTCACACCGTGCCTTCGTCAGGCCTGGCTCTGCCCAGCGTCTATCTCTGCCGCGACCCGGGCGGCGACAACAACGGCAATACGTTGCTCCCGAGCGACTCTCACCCGCCGACCGGCTATCCGCCTCTTTCCGACTGCGTGCTGGCCGACTCCATGGACCCCACTTCCATGGCCAGGGTCAAGACCGTCTGGAATGTGGCCAAAAACCTTTCGGAGATTGCCGACCCCACCGACCCCGACCTCCGCCGCCTCTACGCCTATTACGAGACGGAGAACGCCGACGGCAAGACGGCCTGGCCGGACGGCGGGGTGAATCTGGCCGGCTACCCCTTCGAAACGGCCGCGGCCGGCACGACGCCCGTAACGCCCGGCCCGCTCCATAGGTTAATGGGCCTGGGCGATGTGGACACGACCAAAAAAATCATCGAATATACCTTGGGGAAAGATTTTCCCGGCGAGCTGCGCAACCGCACCGTCCGCCCGCCCTGGGACAAGAACGGCCCGGCCCGGGTCTGGCGCCTGGGCGACGTCATCAACTCCAAGCCCGTCATCGTGGGCTCGGCCATGAGCAACTACCACCTGCTCTACGGCGACGAATCCTTCGCCGCCTACAAGGACGACCCGGCCATATCCAGGCGCCGGCAGGTGGCCTACTTCGGCTCCAACGACGGCATTTTCCACGCCGTCAACCTGGGCTTCTTCGGCTCGCTGCAGAGCGGCGAGGCCGGTTATCAGAATGAGGAGACCAATCCCAGGTATCAGATGGGCGAGGAAATGTGGGGCCTGGTTCCGACCTCGGTTCTGCCGCACCTGCAGTGGCTGGCCGACGTGGCCTATAGCCACGGCTATTTCGTCGACCTCCAGCCCTATGTCGTCGACGTCAAAAACGCCTCCGGCCAGTGGCGCACCCTCATGATCGTCGGCTTGCGCCTGGGCGGCCGCACCGTCAAACTGGTCAACGACACGACGCCGAGCTACTCTTATTCGGAATTCTTCGCCCTGGACGTGACTGATCCGGAAGACCCGCCCACTTTATTGTGGCGCTTCGCCGGGCAGCATCTGGGCCTTACTTCCGCTTCGCCCACGGTGGTGCGCTCCGGTCTGAACTGGTATGTCGTTCTGCCCAGCGGCCCGACCAGCGACCTGGACAGCGGCGGCGTCAGGGTGCCCGACACGGGCGGCGGCGGCTCCATAGCCTATGAAGGCCGCAGCACCCAAAACGCCAGAGTGATCGTTCTCAACGCCCTGACCGGGGAACTGGCCCGGGACCGCGACAAGCACCCCGAGCTCTATTCCGACCCCGATCCCCTGATGGCCCCGGAGCCCAACAGCTTCTTCAACGACACCTTCACCCCCCTGGCCGCTTCCGTGCAGGAAGTCACGATTCCGACCCCGGGCCTGACCTGGACCAACCATGTCGTCTACATGGGCCTGACGGCCAAAGACGGCAGCAACCGGGACACCGGCGCGATCTATCGCCTGCAGATGGCCGATACCGACGGAACCGCCCTGGACGTGGACGACTGGAAGCTGGTTCGTTTCTACAACACCGACAAACCCGTCACCGGGGCCGTCAACTCCGCCTACGACAGCCTGGGCAACCTTTGGGTGGTCTTCGGCACCGGCCGCATCTGGGCCCCGGCCGACCTGGCCCCCTGCGGCATAGTCAAAACAGCGGTGGCCCCGACCTGCGCCGAAAACCATGACCAATACATCTTCGGCCTCAAAGAGCCCCTCAACGCCTCCGGCCAGATGACCTACGCGGAAGTCGTCGAAGGCGGCGCCAACCCGCCGATAGTGGACGTCAGCGGCCTCACCGTTTACGACCAGGGCGCCCTGTCCCCCAACCCCAACGGCACCGGAAAGGTCAACTACGACGCCCTCTCCTCAATGATGAAGGCCAAAGACAGCGACGGCAAGCCCGTGGTCAGGGGCTACAAGCGCAAGCTTGAATCCTGGAAAGTCATACCCGGCAGCCCGGACCCCGGCCCCACGGTCTTCGAACTGGTCTCTACCCAGCCCAAGATCGACGGCCTGCCCAACGGGGGCTCCAATATGGTCTTCACCAGCTACCTGACCTCGGACAACATCTGCGACCCCTCCGGGGAGAGCTACCTGCAGGTGGCGGACACCTTCACCGGTCTGCCCGCGCCTTACATGAAGAGCTACGGCTTCACCCCCGGCGGCTCCCTGCTCATCGAAGACAAAATGGCCAACCAGGTCACCGGCGTCAAAAAAGCCGGCGCGGGCATGGCCTCGGAAGCCTGGGTGCTGAAGACCGGCGAAGGCACGGTTTACGGCAACACCAGCTTCAACTCCAACCGCAACACCTTGTTCCTGCGCGGAGACGAGAGCGAAGCCAGCTCCGTCGTCTCCTGGCGGGAAGTTCTGGACATGGGCTTCGACCTGAAAGAGAATGAAGGCGCCCTCTTCAACGACCTCTTGCCGCCTAGTCCGCCTCAACCCTAACCAGGGCTCCGCCCTGGACCCCCGGATGCTCCGCATCCGATCCGTAGGGGCTTGATTGGCGGGCGGATTTTGGTCAGCCGGGGCCTGGTAAGACCCCGGCCACAGGGTTCCGCCCTGGGACCAGGATGCTTCGCATCCGATCCGTAGGGGCTTGGTTGGCGGGCGGATGTTGTGGTCGGCCGGGGCTGGTCAGGCCTCGGTCCCAGGGAAAGCCTGGAGCAGGGATGCTTCGCATCCGAGTCATAGAGGCTTGGTCGGCAGACGGCCGCTGGTCGCCCGGGAGGCGGCCAGGCCCCGGCCGACCAACCGACAACCGCCGCCCAAGCCCCTGCGGCTCCGGATGCGGAGCATCCGAGGGTCCAGGGCGGGAGCCCTGGCGGAGCATCCGAGGGTCCAGGGCGGGAGCCCTGGCGGAGCATCCGGGGGTCCAGGGCGGGAGCCCTGGCGGGGTGGAATATGAAGTTGACTTGTCCTATGTGTTTGGCTAATTTGAGTATTCCGTCTGAAAGGGTTCCGGCGGCCGGGGCTTGGGCGCGCTGCCCGAAGTGCCGTGAGAGTTTTTTCATCAACCCGGCCGCTTCGGCGGCCCTGAGTAATCAGCCGCCTATGAAAAGCCAGCCGCCAACCGTTGGCCCCCGGCCGCGCGACCGGGAGAGCCAGGAGCTCCTGAACCGGCTGCGGGCCAACCAGCCCGCCCCGGAACCGGTCTATACGCTTGATGCGATCATGCTTTATCCGGAGCCCGCCCCCTCGCCTCTGATCTGTCAGCTGACCGCCGCGGCCGCGCTCGCTTTGCCCGTTATTTTAATGGCCGTCGGCTTCAGCCAGATTTCTTCCCGGTCGACGGCGCCGGCCGCCTCCACGGTTTCGGCTTATCTGGCGCGCTTCAACACGGAAGACGACGAGGCCCTGATCCGCGGCGACCTCTTGAACCTCAAGCGCGAAACGGCGCGCCGCGGGCGGATGACGCTCGGGGTCAGACACCGCGGCCCGGAATCGAGGATTTTCAAGTATTTCATGACCCGGCTGGCCCCCGAGGCCTGCCGGGGCATCACTTATGTGGAGATATCGGCTTTCTCGCCTCTGGAGGGTTTTAGCGCCAAGGCCGACTGCCTGGAGGCGGGCAAGAGCCTGGAGATGGACGTCCGCTGGGACGGGCGCCTGGCCCTCGTCACTTTTCGCGGCTATCGCGGCCAGGAGGAATTCAATCTATACCCGCCGCCGACCCTGATCGCTTCAAATAAATAAAACCCCGCCGCCGACTTCAACCGCCTTCGGTAATTTTCAGTTATATATCCAAAAAAAGCCGGCCCGTGTTTTACGGGCCGGCGGGGCAGGGCAGTTCTCAGGTTTGGACTAATATTTTAAAAAGCAGGTCGCCCCCGAAGGGGCGACGGAGGACGCGACTGGTTGAGAAGGCGATAGACTCACGCGCTGGGCAAAAATCGCATTTTTTGCCTGGCTACGGTCAGCCCCGACAAGGCTCCATGCCAATCAGTTGGAGGTCGCCGCCGGCGCGGCGGCGGCGTCGCCGGTGACGCCGACGGCTGTGCCGCTGTCGTCGCCGGTGACGCCGACGGCCGTGCCGCCGTCATCGCCGCTTTGAGCGGGCGGGGGCGTCGTGGCCGGGTCGGCCGGGGCGGCCGCGCCGGAGCCGGCTGAAGAGCCGGAGGACGCGCTTTGGGCGAAAGCCGGCGTTGCGGCCAGGGCCAGGGCCAGAATCAGGGTCGGAATGATCTTTTTCATAATTCAGATTCCTTTTTTCAAAATGTTCTTTTCAAGTAAATCCGCCTCATGTAAGATATTATTAATAGACGAATTTACGATAAGAGTATAGCGGAAAAACCGACTGAAGGCAACCCCGAATCAAAGCAGCTTACTTAAAAGATGTTCGGCCAGATAGGCGGCCGCCGGCACGGCCACCGCGTCGCCCATGGCCTTATAGCCGTCGTTATAGCTGCCCGGCAGTTGATAGCCTTCCGGGGCGCCCATTAAGCGGGCTGTTTCCGAAACCGTGAGCAAGCGAACCTCTAAACGCCCCCCGCGTTTTAAAACCAGGAACTGGCGGCTGCTGCCGCCCCGGGGCGTCCGCAGACAG
>JAISRV010000334.1 GCA_031273445.1 Candidatus Adiutrix sp.
GGCCAGGGTGGTTTGCATCAGGCAGGCCAGGGACAGGACGGCCAGGAATTTCTTCCCGCCCTCGCCCGAGCCGAAGCGCCGCCTCAGCCGGGCTTCAAACAGGGCGCTGGAGCCGCCGCCGGCCCGGTAGGCCTCGCTGAGCGCGGCGGCGACCCCGGCCGAGGAAAAGGCCCGGCCTCCGTCAGGCACGACCCCGGCCGCCCGCACGGCCCGTTCCAACAAGGCCGCGGAGCCGCCCGAAGCGCGGCACAGATCATACAGGGCGGAAAGGCCGCCGCCAGGGCGCTGTTTCATGAAAGCTCCTTATCGGGGGCGCCCATGACGGCCCGCCTCAACCGTTCCATAACGAAATAATGAACGGGAAAAAAGGAAACCGCAAAACAGACGAAAATATCGCGACTCACGCCTATATATCGGCTCAAATAGATGAAAATTAGAGAGAGAGAGAGAGAGAGAGAGAGAGAGAGAGAGAGAAAAAATAGGGCCAAAATAGCCCGCCGCCGGCCGCGCCGTCTGAATAAAATCAGCAACCGCCCGCCGCCGGCTTTGCCCCAAAAGGCCGCTATGTTCCGCCAAAACCTTCATGCCGACCCGCCGCCTGAATAAAATCAGCTCCAAAACAGCCCAAAGCAAGCCAACAAGCTCGCAAGTCGTCGCCTTCAGAAGTTCGCCTCGACTTTAACACGCCGGGAAAAAAACGACAACAGCTTTTTGCCGGAGCTTTCCATGACGCGCTCCGGCCAAAAGCGCGGTTTTGGCCGGAGCTTTGTTTCGCGCGGAGGCGCGAAACGTGCGCCGCCGAAGGCGGCGGCGCGTAGGCCAAACAGGGATGTTTGGCCTACGGTGGTGTTGCTTTAGGTTACGGGGCGGCGCCATGGCCGAGATGCTTCGCATCCGACCAACAACCAACCGCGACCAGCATGGGGAAAAAGATACGCCCGCCGCCGCTTGTCTGAGCCGCCGGCTCAGCGACGGCGGCCAGAATAAGCCGGGGAAAGAACCGGGCGGCGATTCTAAAGGCGACTTGACCGGCTGGGGACGGAATTAACCGCGCCGTCCACTCTGGGCAGGAGAAGGCAGCCGAAAAGGGTCATTGTTTTTTCGCCGTTGTTGTATTTCAGGCCGGCTTGTTTTGAGAGGGCGTAGACGTCTATGCCGTGGGCTTCCATTGAGCGGACGGCTTTATCGGGGAAACGGCACTTTTCTTCGTCGAGTTTGGCGCAGCGTTTACAGAAGCTGCATTTCCCGGCGCCCAGGGCCAGGGGCGCCAGGGGCGCCAGCTCAAGGGCCAGGCGCGCGGTCAGTTCGTTGTGTTTTTGGCCCAAATCCATGACCGCCCTGTAGTCGAAGCTGCTTTTCATCGTGGTTACGGATTGAAAAACGAGCGCCGAGTCGAATGAAGAGGCTTTGGCCACAAGGGCGTGGATATCGCCCACATCGGGCGGGCAGGTCCATGATTTGCCGTAGTTGCCGCAACGGTTCGCTTCGCAGGCCGCCCGAAAGGCCGGATCGAAGCGCACATCAGCCACCCTGACCAAAGCCGCCATATGCGCCCCGAGAGACAAGGCCGTCTTGATCAATAGCTCCTCGGAAGCCGATTTCATATTCACTCCGCCAACTCCGAAATTTATTTCATTATAGCATATTGTACCCCTTTGGGCGCGGTTTTCCAGACCTCGAGGATTGAAATACATCTATTTTGCCTTGACGGATTTTAGTCCCGGCCGGGGGCTTAAGCGACGGTACGGCTGACGGCGCGACACAATTTGAATTTGCCTAAAACAGACGAAACGCCTATAATATTCAATAGAAGGTCGTTTCCTGAAGGAGCCGGACCATGAATCCCATCATCACCGAAGTAATCATCTCCGGCGACCGCCGGATCAACTTTTTTTAGATGCGCAGGCCCTGGCCCTGAAGAGGTGTGGTTGAATGCCGCCGGAAAAACCCGCGCTGGAGGCTATGCATCGGGAAAACATGCTGATTTTAGCGAAGACCTATCCCGTGCCCAGCGTTAAATACAATGAGACGACCTGTGTCGCCGGGATCAATGAAGATGGGCTGATGCGCCGCCTGTTCCCGATTCAATTCAGGTTTATGGACGGTGAAAAGCAATTTAAAAAATGGCAGTGGCTTGAAGCCAAAATCAAAAAAGCCCCCGGAGATCATCGCCCTGAAAGTCATATTATTGATCCTGAAAGCATTGTCTGCCGCTCAATTGAAGGCCCTGAAAAACAGTGGGAGCGCCGGCGGACATGGATTGACCGTATCCCGGCTTTCAATAGCCTGGAACTATTGGAGGAATCGCGACGTATTAACAACATCACTCTGGCCCTGCTGCGCCCCCTGGAAATGATCGGCCTGGAGATAAGGCCGGAAAAAAATCCGAAGTGGACCCGGGCGGAGATCAATAGCTTATTGAAACATGAAAGACAAGGCGATCTATTCAATCCTGACGATCGAACCAAAGCGCCTCTGGAAAAAATTCCCTTTGCTTTTCATTATTCCTATAAGGCCATGAGCCATGACGGCCGGCCGAGGGAATACAGCCACAAAATAATTGATTGGGAAATATGCGAATTATATCGCCGCTGCCGCCGGGACTATGACCGCCGTTGGGAAAAATTTTTCAGGGACAGGCTGGAAAAAGACTTATTTGAGCGAGACCTGTCCTTGCTGATGGGGACAATGCACAGATTCCCCGACCAGTGGCTGATAATAAGCCTTATTTATCCGCCGAAAAAGCCGCCGGAAGCCCACCGGCAAAGCCGTCTGTTCTTTTGACGATATGGCGGACCGTCGCGCCGGTCCGCCGGCGCAAGGTCTCCGTAATTAGCGAACGATGGCAGCGCCGGTGATCCGCTTCGAAACATAACAAAGCGCAGGACGATTGGTCAGCCAAGTCGGCCAAGGTTCGTAAAGATTCAGCCTGTTGATCCAGGTAACCGTTGAAATGCCGGCAATAAGCCTTCCAGTCTCCATCGCCCTGGTATGACCGGCGGATAGGCCGGGGGCAGCCCAAGGCCTGAAAATGCTCGTAATGAATATTGATTTCTTTGAGGAACCCGCACAACCGCGATTTTGAAAAGCCTGGTTTTCTGGAAACCGGAAACTGCCTGACGTCGATGACGGTCTGTATGCCGTATTCCCGTAAATACGATAAAAAAGAAGGCATATCCAACCCTTCATATCCTATGGTGTGCAATTCCATAAAAACCTCTCAGGATAATTTTTCCAACCTTATCTGACGATTTTAATTAAGTCGGGCTTGTTTTTCAAGCGGATTGAAACATCGCCCCGGTTTTTATGTTTTTTGACTTACGGCTGATAGTGTGACATAATTTAGATTTGCCGCCTCGCCGGTGCGCATCCCGGGCAAACGCCAAAAGTTCCGTATGTATATTAAACGTCTGGACATCGTCGGCTTTAAATCCTTCCCCGACCGGGCCGCCCTGCCTTTGGCGCCGGGCCTCAGCGCCGTGGTCGGCCCCAACGGCTGCGGCAAGAGCAACATCATCGACGCCATCCGCTGGGTCATGGGCGAGCAGAGCCCCA
>JAISRV010000323.1 GCA_031273445.1 Candidatus Adiutrix sp.
TATAACATCGGCAAGGATTTCG
Source organism: Candidatus Adiutrix sp. (assembly GCA_031273445.1). Lineage (GTDB taxonomy): Bacteria > Desulfobacterota > Desulfarculia > Adiutricales > Adiutricaceae > Adiutrix. The sequence continues at coordinate 23 of JAISRV010000323.1, forward strand.
ACTGGGACAGCCCGCGCTTCGCCGCCATCTGGAAGATGACCGGCCGCTACGGCATTCCCTATTTTTCCAATTTCGTCAATTCCGACATGTCGCCGGAAGACGCCCGTTCCATGTGCTGCCGGCTGCGCCTGGACAATCGCGAGCTTCGCAAGCGCGGCGGCGGACTTTTCGGGGCCAACCCCCTGACCGGCTCGGTGGGCGTGGTGACCATAAACTTGCCCCGCCTGGGTTATCTGTCGCGCGACGAGGAAGAATTCATCAGCCGTCTGGACGAGCTCATCGACCTGGCCCGGGAAAGCCTGGTCATCAAGCGCAAAGAGCTGGAGCGCTTCACGGAAGGGGGGCTCTACCCTTACACCAACTTCTATCTCCGCAGCGTCAAGGCGGCCACCGGCCGTTACTGGACGAACCATTTTTCCACCATTGGGGTGATCGGGGCCAACGAAGCCTGTCTGAACCTCTTCAAGGAAGACATCACCACCGAGCGGGGCCGGGCCTTCAGTCTGCGCGTCCTGACGCATATTCGCGGGCGCCTGGCCCAGATTCAAGAGGAAACAGGCGACTTTTTCAACCTTGAAGCCACCCCGGCCGAAGGCGCCTCCTACCGGCTGGCCCGCCTGGATCAGGCCCGCTACCCGGACATCAGGTTCGCCAACTCCGGCGCCGCCGCGCCGAAGGCCGCGCCCTTTTACACCAACTCCAGCCATCTGCCGGTGAATTTCACCGACGATATTTTTGAAACGCTGGATTTGCAGGACGACCTGCAGTGTTGCTATACCGGCGGCACGGTGCTGCACGGTTTCGTCGGGGAGGAAATCGCGGATACCCGCGCGGTCAAAAACCTGGTTCGTAAAATCACCGCCAACTACCGCCTGCCTTATTTCACCATCACGCCCACTTTCAGCGTCTGCTCCGATCACGGCTATCTGGTCGGCGAACAGCCCGTCTGCCCCCATTGCCAGGCGGAGACGGAAGTCTATTCCCGCGTGGTGGGCTACCTGCGCCCGGTCGGGCGCTGGAACGACGGCAAGCAGAGCGAATACATGTTGCGCCGCTATTACCAGCCGCCCGCGGCCGAAGAACCCCGCGCCCCCTTCGGCGGCGCCTTGACCGTCGTGGCCGCGGCTGATTTCAGCCGCAACCCGCCGGCGGACGACAGCGGCGAAAGCGAGGCCCAGACCCTTTGCGCATAGGCGGTCTGACCAAAATGACGGCGCTGGATTATCCGGGCGGATTAATCAGCGCCGTCATTTTTGCCCAGGGCTGCAACTTCGCCTGCCCCTATTGCCATAACCCCAATCTGGTCCGCCTCTTCGGAGAGCCGGTGGACGACGAAGGGGTTATGGCTTTTCTGCGCCGCCGGCGCGGTCTTCTCGACGGCGTGGTTATTTCCGGCGGCGAGCCGACCCTGCAGCCGGACCTGGCCGACTTCTGCAAAAAACTGCGGGGGCTCGGCTATCTGGTCAAAATCGACACCAACGGCGCCCGCCCCGAGGTCGTCGCCGACCTTATTGAACGTAAATTGATAAACTACGTGGCTTTGGACCTGAAAGCCGACCCCAGGGCTTATCCGGCGGAAATAGCCCCCGCCGACCCCGGCGGCGCCGTTCTGGAGACCGTCGGCCTGTTGAAACGCTCGGGGCTGCCGCACGAATTCAGAACCACCGTGGTTCGCCCTTTCGTCACCGAAGAAACCATCATCGCCATCGCCCGGGCGGCGGCCGGAACGGCCCCGCTGTATTTGCAGAAATACCGCCCCGGCCCGGCCCTCAACCCGGCCCGCCTGGCGGCCGCGCAACCAGGGCCGGCCGACCTGGAACGCCTGCGCGACCTGGCCTCCGTCTTCACCACCTGCCTCCTCCGCGGCGCTTAGGCCGCGCGGGCCGCCGGATGCTCCGCATCCTGTCCGTAGGGGCTTGGGCGGCGGGCGGTTGGGGGTCGGCCGGGGCGGGGCTGCGCGCCGGTTTGACGGATGCTTCGCATCCTGGCCTATAGGGGCTTGGTCGGTGGTTGCTTGTTGGTCGTCCCGGGGCGGGGCTGCGCCCCGGGGCTGGAAGAAGCGCGGGCCGAACCCGCCGCTGCGGATCGGATGCGGAGCATCCGGGGTCCAGGGCGGAGCCCTGGCGGAGCATCCGGGGTCCAGGGCGGAGCCCTGGCGGCAACGAAACAACCCCGGGGCTTTGCCTCGCCCCGGGGCTGGAAGAAGCGCGGGCTGAACCCGTCGCTGCGGATCGGATGCGGAGCATCCGGGGTCCAGGGCGGAGCCCTGGCGGAGCCCTGGTTATTTGGCTTTTAGGTCGTCGGTTTTGACGTCGATCCAGTTTTTATCGGCGGTGACCGGCAGTTTCAGCTCTTTCTGCTTGGCGGCGGATTCTTCGCGCCATTCCGTTATTCGCTTCGTGTGCCTGTCGCTGCGATTCACCCAGACCCGGACGCCGCCTTTATCTGTATCGACGGCGTTGAGCAGCATATAGCCGTCGGATATCGGGGTGTCGCCGGCCACCAGAACCGGTTTTTTCCACTGGTCGATCCAGCCGACGATGGTGCCGAATTTGCCTTCATACCAAGTCATGGGGTTGACCAGATAAGGGGTCACCTGCAGCTTGATATTTTTGGCCTGGTCGTATTCGCCCTTTTTGATTTGGAACCGCGAGTTTTTCAATTCGCCGGTTTCCGGGTCTTTGAGCATCACGTTGACTCCGATGACGTTTTCCGGCTTGACGTTATAGCCGTATTTGGGGTCCGCGGCCACCATGCGCACTATTTCCTCGTTGGCGGCGGTCATGACGTAGACCTCAATGCCGTTTTCCGTCAGGGTGTTGTAGAGTTCGGTCATGCCCGCCAATATCCGCGGGGGGTTGACCTCGTATTGGACGACCTCGTCGCCCTTATAATAGGTGGTGGGAATGGGTTTGCCGTAAGCCAGCAGCTCATCGACGTAACCTTTCAGTTCCTCCAGGGTGAAGCCGGCGAAAGACTGGGCTATCCAGGGGTAACAGACCAGGTCGTCGATTTCGCACAGCCGGTAATAATAACTGAACAGGCTTTCCTGGTAGTCGGCTGTGTCTTTAAAGGGGATGAGTTTAAGCGAGGGGTCCAGTTTGTCGCGGGTCAAAGCGCCTTTCATTTCCAGAAAAGGCAAAAGAGACTCGGTGAGGTCATACTGGTAACTGGTCTGATCCATGTCGAAAACCGCGTAATTGCCTTTATTGGCGTTGGCTTTGATCATGGCGTTCAGTTTGGTCTTGGCGTCGGCAGGCCAGTGGGTCAGCTCCGCCCAGGCGGCGCCGGCGAAGGTCGAGATCAGGAAAACGGCCGAAACGAAAATGAAAGAGCGGGAAAAACGCTTGATTTGCATACTAGATTCTCCTTAGTTCGGTTTTAAATGATAAAACCTTGTTTTCATGAGGCAAGTCAATGGATCCAATCGTGTTGATCAAAGCGGACAACAGCCGCCTCCTCCGGCTTTTCTCCGCAAGGCTTAAGATTCCTGTTTAGCCCGAAGACGAAACGACAGTCGAATAAAACGATAAAACAGCCTGATCCCATATCCGAAGGATTAACCGATGATTTACTATAATAATACATTAAGCGGTCTCATGTCAACAACAGGTGGGGCATGACGCGCGGCGGACGATACGACGGGTCGATAAAAGGGAAGGGGCGGCGCGGGTTTAAAGGTCGGCGGCTTTTTCTGATTTTGCTTCTTTTTGTGGCCGCCGCTTTTTTCGAGCGGGCGCCGGGCGGCTTCTTCGGCCGGGTCAGGCCCTTTGCGGCGGCCGTTTCCGGCGGTCTGGTCAGCCGGGTGCACGATGGGGATACCGTCACGCTGGCGCTGGCGGGCGGCGGAACCGTCATGGCCCGGCTCTACGGGCTGGACGCCCCTGAATTAAAACAGCCTTACGGTCAGGCCGCGCGCAGGTTTCTGCGGGAAAAAGTCGAAGGGCGGACGGTGCGGCTGGAAGAGCGGGAGCGCGACCAATATGGCCGGGCGGTCGCCCTTTTGTTTGTCGAAGGCGAGGCGGTTTCGCTCAATGAAATGATGCTGGTCTCCGGCCAGGCCTGGGTCTACCGCCGCTACTGCGACGCGGAATTTTGCGCCGCCTGGCTGGCTGCGGAAAAAGAGGCCCGGAAAAACAAGCTCGGGCTTTGGCGGGATAAAAAGCCGGTTCCCCCCTGGCAGTGGCGTCGGCGGCATCCCCGCCCATAAGCGCGGCCTGAGCGGCGGCGGTTGAAAATAAGCAAGGCCGCCTTCCAGGGTAACCCGGAAGGCGGCCTTTAAGGGCAACGCTAGGGCGGCAGCCGCTATTTTTCAGCCTGGGCCTGAAGGGCGGTAATGGCCACGGTGTTGACGACGTCGGCCACCAGGGCGCCGCGCGACAGGTCGTTGACCGGCGCGTTCAAGCCCTGGATGACGGGACCGACGGCTATGGCGTTGGCCGTGCGCTGCACGGCTTTGTAGCCGATATTCCCGGCCGAAAGGCTCGGGAAGATCATGACCGTGGCCTGGCCGGCCACTTTTGAGTTGGGCATCTTGCTTTTAGCCGTCCGGGGGTCGACGGCGGCGTCAAACTGGAGGGGGCCGTCTATGGGCAGGCCCGGATACAGCTTTTCGCTGGCTTCAATGGCGAGCTGAACGGCTTCTTTGACCGCGTCGACATCCGGGCCTGTGCCGGAAGAGCCGGTGGAATAGCTGAGCAGGGCCACTTTCGGATCCACCCCGAAGGCTTTGGCCGTCTGAGCCGAGATGACGGCTATTTCGGCCAACTGCTGGGGGGTGGGGTTGGGGTTGATGGCGCAGTCGCCGAAAACCCAGACGCGGTCGGCCAGACACATCAGAAAAACGGAACTGGCGATGGAGCAGCCGGGTTTGGTTTTGATGATCGACAGGGCCGGCCGGATGGTGTCGGCCGTGGTGCCGTCGGCGCCGGAAACCATGCCGTCGGCCTTTTTCAATTTAACCAGCAT
>JAISRV010000168.1 GCA_031273445.1 Candidatus Adiutrix sp.
TTTCCAACAAGTCAAGACTAATTTATAAATTTACATGGCTACAAATATAATCACAATATCTCTTTTTTAACATAATATTCAGATGTTATGTCAATGCTGCTCAGGAACTTCAGTTTAAAAACTCTTCATCTATCAGATTCATCAACCGGATATTTTCTTCATCCTCCGGAACCGGTTGATAATACAGGCTGGAACGACTCAGACCAAGAAGTTCACACTGCCTCGAAACCTTTATCTCGCCATGGCCGAAGTCCACTTTCGACCTCTTATCGTCAACGCTCAATACCAGATTTTTTTTTCAACCAGTCCAGTTCCACCTTCAACTGCCCGATTTCCTGATATAAACGCGACTTCAACTGCTCCTCATTTTTACTTTTGGAGTCAGACTTGCCGCCCATTATCCCTGGTATGGCTTCCAGAACTTGCTTCTTCCACTTGCCTATCACCACAGGGTGAACCCCAAATTCACTGGACAGTTCAGACATGGTTCGGTCGCCTCGCAGGGCCGCCACGACCACTTGCGCTTTGAACGAACCGCTGTGTCTTTTCCTCGCTTCTCCCATCCCTTTTCCTCCCTCCTTTTCAGGATGTTTTATAGCTTAACTCTCTGTCCAGTTTTTGGGTACCATTATAGCCTTCAATTTGAAAAACGCGGTTTTCAAATTGAAGGGGCTCAGAATTGATTCCATGCTGGTCGTCTTAGCCTTCATTTCAGCGTTGGGCCAAGACTTCACCCTGGAGGGGCGAAGAGCGGCTTCGGTTTGAAAAACGAGGTTTCAAACCGAAGGGCTGTGTAGTCGACCCTTGATTGCTTCTTCATTACGGCCTAATTGTGAAGTTCTTATTCTCCTATAATCTTGACCAGCGCCCGCTTGTCGCGCATACCGTCGAACTCGCCGTAAAATATCTGTTCCCACCTTCCGAAGTCGAGTTTGCCGCCCGTTATGGCGACGACGACCTCGCGCCCCATAACCGTGCGTTTGAGGTGGGCGTCGGCATTGTCCTCATAGCCGTTGTGATCGTACTGGTCATAGGGCTTCTCCGGCGCGAGCCTTTCAAGCCAACGCTCGAAGTCGCGGTGCAGACCGCTTTCGTCATCGTTGATGAACACGCTTGCCGTGATGTTCATCGCGTTCACCAGGCATAAACCTTCGCGGACGCCGCTCTCAGCGAGCGCGGCTTCGACCTGAGGCGTGATGTTGATGTAGGCGCGGCGGGTCTTGGTGTGGAAAGGCAATTCCTTACGATATGATTTCATAATCCGCTCCTGTCAGACGGCTGATGCTGCCGCCAGGATAGCACATAGCGGCCGAACCAGTCCATCACCGCAATTGCTCGACCGCTCGTAATTTTTTCATGGTCATTCACGAACGTCGAATTAGAGTTGAGCCTGCCACTCAGTCAGAGCCATAGCTAAAGACTCATTTAGCCATGTTTCAAAATTATCCCGAGTTTGCCGATCGGCGTCTTTATAAGTGAATATAAATGAACGATCATTGATAAACATGGGCTCGCTTGCCGCCATGCCGCCATCGGACGTATCCCTGTATTCGGAAAAGAGCGTAGCCGCCGACACGCCCGTAAATTCGCGGCCGACAGGATGAATTGAGACGACGATGTTGAAAATAGTTTTTTCGGTCTCCAAGTCTTGACCAGATTGAATTTTCAGGCGGCGCCAGCGGTTATCATCACGCAAATCGGCATAGTAATTATACTTTTGAGCCCCCTTAATCAGCTGACTCCTGAACCACTCGCCGCCATGGCTGTGGTCTGCCGACGAATCAGACAAAACCGACAGGTTTCGCGACCCGGTTTGAAACAGCTTTGAAAGGTCGTCGGCCAGCGCGTTTATCTTTTGCCCTGTCAGAGCCATATAATCGTCGGCGATTTGTCGGACTCTGCGCTGCTCCTCGGACTGTTGATCTCTAAGCGGTCGTAATTTTTCGCCAATCGCGGCGAGAGCCGTGTCGATGGTCCTGGTCGCATCAAGCAGACTGGAACTTATGTTCATGGCGGCCAGAAATGACTTTCGCTCCGACTGCGCGAAAAAATCAACCAAATTTTTTAAATTCCCATTGTCTGCGGTTTCCAAGGCCTTGAGATACTCGCTTCTCTCGTCGCAGCTGACTATCAGGGGAAACCAACCGGCTTTTATCAAAATGAGTGTAGCCAAGGCTCTGGCTACTCGCCCGTTTCCATCCTGAAACGGATGAATTTGGGCAAAGCGGTGATGGAGCCAGGCCGCCTCTATTTCCGGCGGAACGCCTGATTTTTCATGCTCTTTATGCCAAGCCAAGAGCTGATCCATTTCAGAGGCCACATGTTCCGGCGGGCAATATTCATGGATAAGCCCATCCGGCCGTGTCGGGTTGTTCGGCAGTCTTTTCCAGAGGCCTCTTTCCAGGCCGACTTTTTGTCTTCGGCCAAAAGTATCGATGGCCTCTGTAGTCTCCTGGCTTCTTGTCAAGGTCTGATGTATTTCTTTTATGTAAGAAGTGGAGAGCGGCCTATCATTTTTAATAAACGCAAATAGGCCTTCAATGACTTCTTGCTGGTCAAGCATCAAAGCTTTGGTTTGACCTGGCTCTTTAAGGTCGGCCTCGTGCAGATTATCCAATATTTCAAGGCCATGCGCTATCAGAGTTTGAGTGAGACCGCGATCAAATTTATAAAGGTTCTCAATCATTCCGGTTTCGATGGACCATTCACGCTTGAGTCTGGTCATGAATTCATCTAAGAGTTGACTGTTAAGGCGTCCTTTTTGTTCTTTCCACACTTCGGCCAAATGCTTCAAGCGGCTTGACCCAAGCGACTGCCAGTTGGCCGGCAAATCATTAATTTGTTTCCATTGGTGATGAACAGCCGCACTCATTAATTATGCTCCTTTTACATCCTGGTCAGGGCAGCGGCGCGCACCGGCAAAGGCTCGAAAAGTCACGCTTCCATTTCGGTAATTTGGGGCTGTGGCCATACGCAAGATGATGGCCTGTAGTGTCGCCATATTCAGTCGGCCAGCTGATTGCGCCATTATATTGTTCGATCATCCAATAAATCATCCAGAAATTCAGAGACTGGTTCAACGCCGCTGACCATCAAATGATCGCGGGCGCGGGTGCAGGCCACATAAAGCAATTGGCGCTCGGTGACATAAATATCTTCCAAGTCGGCGTTGTCGCCCATGTCTTCTATGCGCCGGCTGGAGGGGATGATATTGGAATCACAGGCCATGACGGCCACGGCTTTGAATTCCAGGCCTTTGGCCAGATGCATGGTCGCCAGGGCGGCTTTTTGCAGGCTGACGTCCATATCCGCATCCAGCGTGGCGAACGGCATTTGGGCCGCTTCCAGAGCTTTAGCCGCTCGGGAAAATTCGTCTTCAGAGCGGACAAAGACGGCGATTTCTCTCGGCTCAAGGCCTTCGTTCACCAGGGCTTTAAGCCAATCGGCCACGGCCTGGATTTCCTCTTCCTTGTTGGCGAAAGCCTCAAATTTCGGCGGCGGGCCGTTGAAGGCGGAAACCGGGTCGTTGCGGTTTTCCGAGTTGCCGTCCGCATCAGTGATTTCCGAGTCGAGGAGTTTGTCGGCTTCAAGGCGTATCTGGTGCGAGGTGCGGTAATTGACGCGCAGAGTAAAGGAGCGGCCGCGAATATCCACCCCCAGGGATTTCCAGGAAAAGGGCAGTTGAAAAATGCGCTGGCCCAGGTCGCCGCAGAAGCATAAGCTGTCATCGCGGCGAGCGCCAAGGGCGGCGATGAAGCGCATTTGGGAAAAGCTGAGGTCTTGGGCTTCATCCACAATGATATAATCGAAGATGGGATTTTTCAGGGCGGCGATTTTTTCCGCCAGCCAGGCATAAAGGGCCGCGTCGGTATAGAGTTTTTGCGCTGTCAGAACGTCATTGACCAAGGCGAACAGTTCCCACAGTTTTTCCCGGCGCTGGGCCGAAAGGCGCGTTTTGCGGCCCAGGCGCGGCACAGTGCTGTAATCTTCCCGGGTTTTTAGTTGCCGGGCGTCCACCAACTCGCGCCATTCGTCATACAAAAAGGCTTGGCTGTAACCGGATAGGCCGCATTTTTCGGCCCCTTGTTCAAGCAGGGCTTTGATCTGATCCGGCCTGGCCAGGTTTGCGTCTTGGGCCAAATCTTGTCCATGCATATGGAAAAGCCGTTCGGCCAGTCCGGCCAGGGAATGAACGTCAATGCGTTCGGCCAATTTGGGTTCATGGGCCAGGAGGACATTGAGCTTATTTTGCAGAGCATTGGCCAGGGGATGGGTCAAAGTGGCCAGCAGAATGCGGGCGTTTTCGTCTGTACGGGCCAGATGGGCCGCCCGGTGCATGGCCACCACGGTTTTGCCGGTGCCGGCCGAGCCGCTGACTTTGACGGGGCCGTTGTAGGCGCCGCCGACCAGCTTATGCTGTTCGGGGTGAAGGAAGACAATCCATTTATCCCAGGGGTAATCCAGAGCCCGCTGTAATTCTTCCGGGCTGCCCATGAGGCGAAAGCGCCGCAGGGCGTCAGGGTGATCAAAGGCGGAAGCGGGCAGACCCGCGTCTGGTTGAATCAAGGCGGCCCCGATGGTGGGGGTGCGGCCGATGGCCAAGTCAAGCAGAGCTTCGGCCGCCTCGGCCGGCAGATGCCCGGCCAGTTCCAGAAGCTGATCATGGCTGGTCAGGGCTTGAACTTCCGGCAGCCATTCCGTCGGCAGACCGTAACGCAATAAAGTTTCGTCGCTTAAATGCGAAAAAAGGGGCGGCTGGCCGGCTTGAGGCGGGGTCGTAAAAACCGGCCTGGCGATTTCGCGCAAAACCTCGCGCAGTTCAATCAGTTGGGCGGCCCCGGTTTGGGGGTGGACTTCCAGCTTGCGGCGTTCGGCCCAGGCGTAAGCCTTATCGTGATGATCGACATAGCAGAACAACAGGCTGGAGCTGCTGCGGTGAACAATAATGCGCAGATCGGCGCCCGCCCGCAGCGACCAGAAATCTTTATCCTTAGCTTTAGCCAGCTTGTGAAAGGACAGGCCGGGGGATGACGGGTCAACCTGGGCGTCAAAAGCGGTTTGCTTAACCAGCTTCTGCTCTTCGGTCGTCAGGCGGGTCAGGCTTTGGGTGAAAGTGTCGGCAATGCGGAATTCCATCACTGCACCCGGTAAACCTTCATGACTTCATCGCCGAGGTGATTGATGACCTTGACGGCGATGCGGCCGGAAGCCGGTTTGTCGAAGGGCCGGGAGGTGTCGCGGTTAAGGCTGGCCCAGGCGGCCTGATCTATTTCAGCTTTGAGGCTGGTTTTCAAGGCTTTGTAGGGATCGCCCGCCCCCAGGAAATAGGCCTGGCGGACGAAGAAGCTTTCTTCATTGTAATCAGTGTCTATGAACCAGCAGGCGATGGTGTCCGGCTCGTCGCTTCTGACCTCGCCTTTGGCCGGGTCGAACACGTCCACCCCACGCACCCGCACTTGAATTTGACGCTCGCCGGCGGCCAGAATTTCAATGTCCGGCTCGCCGAAAATGATGAAGAGGTTGCCCTGGCCGGTGTTTTTAAGGTCGGTGGACATATGCAGGTCGGCGTTCATGCGGGCTTTTAAGATGGGGATGCGCCCCAGGCGGGGCAGTTCGGCTGAATGGGCGTCATAGTTGAAGGCGCAGCAGAGTAAAACGTCAAAGTCGGAGTCGGCGGCCTCGCGGGCGGCCGCCACCAGGTCTTGCCGCTGAAGGCTGCCGAATTCCGGGCCGATGAAGATGGCCGCCCGGCGGTCGACCTCTCCGTTTTCGCCCTGTTCCTGATAAACGCCTTCGGCGCAGATGTAGCCCTGGCCCGGCCAGGGCTTGATGGCGGAAAAGTTGATCTTGTCTTCCTTATGGGCCTGCTGCACCCCGGCCAGGCGCAGCTCCTCCAGGATCATGGCCACGAAATCCCTAGCCCCGTCTTTGGCGGCCTTATTCAGCGGGTCGATGATATCGTCGTTTTCGTCCACGGCCAACATGCGATGTGGGGAAAGACTTTCCACGGTGAAAGGCCCGGCCACGCGCACTTTTTTATTGTCCACATAGGGTTTGTCGTAAAGAAATTCAAAATCGGCCTTGGCGGCGATGGAGGCGTCGATTTCCTTTTGCCGGGCCATGCGGGCGCTCCACCAGTCGGCGTGGGTTTTTTTCACGGCTTCCGGCCAGGAGTCTTGGGCTTCGCGAGGAATGTCCCATTCCTCCCATTTGGTTTTAAGGGCGGAATTAAGCTTCTCCCGCAACGGTTCCAGCTTTTCCTGCCGCTTGTCCCAGATGACGTCTATTTCAGAATTGTTGGCGATGGATTTCAGGGTGATATGCGGCACCCGCTCGTAAACAAAGCCGTGGCGCAAGTCGCCGTAAGTTTGGCGGGAAGAAGGGACGGTATGAGCGAGTTCCGCTTCCTTGATTTGCCCTTCCTTGGAATCCGCCAAAAGATAATATGGGTAACGCGCCCCCATAATGCGAGCGCGAGCCAGAGCTAAAGCCACGCGGGAAGTGTCGATGGTGATCCAGCGGCGGCCCCATTGTTCGGCCACATAGGCCGTGGTTCCGCTGCCGCAGGTGGGGTCAAGGACAATATCGCCGGGGTCGGTGGTCATGAGGAGGCAACGTTGAATGACCTTAATATTTGTCTGTACGATATAAATTTTATCCTCAGTAAAAGAACCAGTCCCCGTGTCTGTCCATATATTAGAAAATGGAATTACTGAAAAATCATCTATAAACCTTACATATTGCAACGTTCCATGGACTGTTGGCCAAAGCCTTTCCGCTTTGCCAAGACGAGTTAGTCCAGTATATTCGGTCTTAAATGTTCCTTTCCCAGGACTAAAAGATTTGTTTCTATAACTGAATTTCCGTACATCTGTTTCGCCAGCAGGCCGAGAGCTTGTAAGGTTATCAGATCGAAAAATGCGAGTTGCATTTGGTAATAGGCTGATGTCGGCTTTTTGTTCTTTGTTGAGTCGCCAGGTGTTTCCTTGCATATCCTTTGCTAATGAATAAACTTGATCTGTTGATATTCCGGCAGACTTGTCTTGAAATAACGGACGGTATTTACACAAGGATGCGTTACGGACAGCCCAAATCAAATAATTGGATGCCGCTGCAAGTCTTTCATTTGCGCGGCCGGTTGTGGTTCTAAAAGCAATTTGGGAAACAATATTCTCATCCCCAAACACCTCATCCATCAGCGCCCGGACCCGATGCACATTCTCATCGCCGATCTGTACAAAGATGCTGCCGGAATCGGTCAATAAATCCCGAGCCACAATCAGCCGATCCCGTATATAACTCAAATAGCTGTGGATGCCGTCCCGCCACGTATCACGGAAGGCTTTGACCTGTTCCGGCTCACGGGTGATGTGATCGGCCTTGCCGTCTTTTACGTCCCGGCTGGTGGTTGACCACTGGAAGTTGCTGTTGAACTTGATGCCGTAAGGCGGGTCGAAATAAATGCACTGCACTTGGCCGCGCAATCCTTCCCGTTCGGCCAGCCCGGCCATGACCTGGAGGGAATCGCCCAAAATCATGCGGTTGGACCAGTTTTGCTCGTGCTGATAAAATTCGGTCTTGTCCACCCCTGCGGGGAGGCCGTTGAAGTCGGCGAAAAGGCTGAGCTGACGTTCGCCTGATTTTTCGCCGGCCCTGACTTGGCTTTCGCGCTTCAAATCGTCAATCAGCGCTTTGGGATGAACTTTTTCCTGAATATACAATGGGGCGGCCCGCGCCACTAAATCGTCGGCGCTTTGCTCGTCGCCATATTTGCCGCGCCAGATCAGTTGCGGGTCAAGGTCGGGGTCGCGGCGCTGATAGGCCACGCGGATGGGCGTCAAATCATCCTTACGGGCCACCGTGGACAGCTCGGCCGTGGGGATGTTCAGCCGCGAGGCCTCGTCATGGGTTAAAGTTTCAACGGTTTTTTCAACGCCGCTCTTATTTTTCGCCGCCATTATTCACCCTATATCGTCTGAGTGGCCACGGACGGGCTCAAGCGCCTGTTCCAGCATTTTAATAAATTCCGCTTCCACCTTGGCTTCAAAGTCAGCTTCCATCTGAAAAATTTCCCTGAATTCGGCAAAAGCCCAGCGGCCATAGCTGCCCAGGCGGTTCATTCCCGGCGCCCAATAAACATCCATAACCTGTTTCTTGGCCTTGGCCTCTTCGCCGCGATAGCCTTTTATTTCCACGACCAGGTTCAGCAAATCATCTTCGCCTTTTCCGCCGTCGATGACGATGATGAAATCCGGCCGGTAAAGGCGCTCTCGTCCCTGATAAATATAGGGCACTTCAAAGCCCAGGTTGTGATTTTTCACATAAGCCTTGATTCGCGGATAAATTCCGGCCGCCAAGCGTTCGACGGCCACTTTCTCCAGCACCCGGCAGAACTCGCCTTCCCAATCGCTGTCCAGAATCACCCAATTGAGGTGACAGAAACGGGCATCGGTTTGCCAGCGATGTTCCTTGGTGGTCATGAAGTTGACGTGAATGGTGGAGCCGGTGGGGTTATAGGGTTCCAAAACGGCCAAGACCGGCGGCTCTTCCGGCGCGTCCTGCACCCCGGCCCGGTTGATGGCGTCCTGAATCTTTTCGCCGGCCATGTCGGCGAATTTCAAATCCAGCAAAATGGCCGGATAAGTTCCGCCGGCGCATATTAGATGCCGCTGAAGCCACTGGCGGACAATATTTTTCAAATCGCCGTAAAGGGCGGTGCGGGGAACGCCGTCGTCATCCCGCCATTTGGTCTGCATCAGGTGATTGGTCAGATGCATCAAGAGGGCCGAGGGGCGGATGTCCTTTTGATGCTCCACCTTCAAATTTTCGGTGGCCCCGATGATGCCGGCGTTGAGAACTTCGGTGGGGCCGACCAGTTCCGGGGTCAGTTCCAAAGTGGAATCATCGGTGAACTCGGCCCTCAATTTTTCTTTGGGCAGTTCCACCCGGTAGCCGCTGACGCGCGGAAAGCGGATTTCCAAAGCATTGCGTTCCGGCCGCATGGCCCGCACCTGAATGACCCGGCGCGGGGCGGCCGGATTGGAAACCACCGGCTTGGCCGTGAAATCAAAGGGAATGCCCAGCACGTCGGCATATTCCACATTAAAAAGGCCTTCCTCATTTAAATCATACGACTGCCGCCGCAGAGCCCGGCCGACCACCTGCTCACATAATAGTTGAGTGCCGAAGGCCCGCACCCCGAGAACATGGGTGACGGTATTGGCGTCCCAGCCTTCGGTGAGCATGGAGACGGAAACCACGCAGCGGATGTCGCCGCCAAGCTGACCGGCTTTGCCCACGGTATTCATGACTTCGCGCAAAAGCGTGGCGTCGTCTATCTCTTTGCCCTGGCGCAGCTCTTCAGCCAGAGGGCCGCCGCGCGTCATGATTTCCCGATGAAAAATTTCAATGGCCTGGGCGTTGATTTTCTTAAAATCATCGCTCAATTTCTCGCCGGATTCAAGCTGCTCGCTGTCAATGAGCAGCGTGCGCATCCGGGAGAGGGGGTTGCCGTTTTCGTCAAAATTGCTGAACAGGGAAAACTTGCCGGGGTGAAAGTTGGCGGCGCCGTCTTCCAGGGTCAGCTCATAGCCGGAGATATAATCATAGACCAGTTTGGAGGTGGAAGTATTGTTGCAAACGACGATGAAGCAGGGCGGAACATCCAGGCCGGCCCGCTCCCAGGCGGCCGATGTTTTTTCATAATGCCCGTAAAGAGCATTAATCGCATTTTTTAAAAGTGACGGCAATTTTTGCGGGTCAAGAAGGCCGCCCTTGCCGCGCCCGGCCTTGGGCATGTCTTTGCGGATATTTGTCCACAGGTCGCGGTAAATGGGCAGGTCGCCGCTGGAAATATTGTCGGCCACCGGTACGCGCGGCAACTTGACGATGCCGCATTCAATGGCGTCCATAAGGGAAAAGTCGCTCATCGTCCAGGGGAAAAGAGTGCCTTCGGCATAGCCGGAGCCGCGCAGAAAAAAGGGCGTGGCCGAAAGGTCAAAAATGCGTCCGATGCCTCGTTTCTGATGCTTCTCAATCACTTCCAGGCCGGAAATCCACAGGCGGGCGGCCTCGTTATTGGCCTTGGCCTCATTGGCGACGTCTCGTTTATCTTCATCCGCCTTGACGTCGGCGTCTTCCTTTTTTCCCGGCTTTTCACGATAGCAGTGGTGGGCCTCGTCATTGAATACAATAATGTTGTCCTCACCCATCAAATCGCCTATAACCCGCTGGAGCATCTGGCCTTCCGGTTCCAGCGCGTTAATTTCGTCGCCATGCCGCCCGGTTAAAAGCGCCCGGCCGGCTTTGGAGATTTCGATTTTTTCCCGGCGCTTGAAAGCGTGAAAATTGGCGATGACCACCCTGGCCCGCTGGATATCCGCCAGCATGTCGGCGGGCGCCAGTTCGCGCGAGGCGTAATAGCTGTTGGGGTCATTGGGGCGCAGCACCTGGAGGCGGTCTTTAATGGTAATGCCCGGCGTCACTACTAAAAAGGCCTTGCTGAAACCGCGGCTGGCGGGATGGCGGACGGCGTTGACCGTCTGCCAGGCGATCAGCATGGCCATAACCGTGGTTTTGCCCGCCCCGGTGGCCAGCTTCAAAGCCAGGCGGCTTAAGCCGGGATTGGCTTCACTATTGGCGCTTTCCAGGTGATCAATAAATTTTTGGCCGATTTTCCCAATTTTGGGGGCCACTTCCGTCAGCCAGACGGCTGTTTCAACCGCCTCAAGCTGGCAGAAAAACGGGCGAAGGCCGCTGAACTTGTGATGACGCCAATACTGAAGCAAACGGGCCGTTTCCGGGGTAACGCGCCAGTCTTTGACGTCCGGCGACTGACGCCATTTGCTGATGTGTTTGCGCAGTTCGTCAATTAGCTCGGATAGGTGATATTCCTGATCTTTGGTTGAAATGCTTTGGGTGGTCGAGTCTGTGGTTAATAGGTTGGGGGAGGTTTTCTTTTTCTGATTTTTGGATTTGGGTATAGGCGTAATGAAGCTGGCGTCACGCCTATATTCCAGTATTTGTTGCGTCGGCTGGCGGCTTTCGTCCAGTTCCCAGTGACGGGTAGGGCGCTCGTAGGGCGAGTTAAGGATAGGGTGATCAAAAAAAGGATTATTCATATTGCGCCCTTAAATCATTTTCGTTTAATGCCGGCGTCTTATAGCCCCTCTGGATTGCCGCACAGCTTAACACCTTAATATCAATGCAAATATAAAAATCGGCATAATAAGATCTACGCCTATATGATGCCTCATTTATACGAGTTTTTGTTCTGCAAAGCAATAAATAACCTGTAGCCTGCCGGGTGCTTCAGTTTTAAATATGTAATATTCAAGATGTTATAATCAAAAAAAAGATAAGGAAGCGGCTATCGCAAGTTATTCGGGCGAAGAGTGCGCACCGGCATGTCTTTGGCCTTGAGTGCGCCGCTCCGAAAAAAGCGAAGGCTTTTTTCGGGATTTAATCAGGGCTTTCAATTTGAAAAACGCGGTTTTCAAATTAAAGGGGCTCAGATTTGATTCCATGCTGGCCGTCTTTGCCTTCATTTCACCACTGAGCCAGGGCTTCGCCCTGGAGGGGCGCTACGCCCCCGCCCCTCAAGCCCCACAGCCCCATGTCGAAAACAGTCAGCCCGACAGGGCTGACGGAGCGAAGCGACCGGCGGCAAGGCCGACCCGGCGGAAGGCCGGGCAAAAATCACATTTTTTGCCCGGCGCCGACCCAGCCCCGCCCAGCCTCACCAGCCCCACGTCAAAAACTGGTGCATGGAATCAGCGGCCGCGCGGCCGGCCCCCATGGCCAGAATAACCGTGGCCGCCCCGGTGACGATGTCGCCGCCGGCCCAGACGCGCGGTTTTTTAGTTTTGCCGGAGGAATCCTCGGCCACGATGTAGCCCCGCCTGTCGACGGCCAGACCCGGCGTGGTGTTGGTGATCAGCGGGTTGGAGGCGGTGCCCACGGCCACGACGGCCAAATTGAGGTCGATGACGTATTCCGAACCCTTCAGCGGCACGGGGCGGCGGCGGCCGGAAGCGTCCGGTTCGCCCAACTCCATCTTCTCCAGCTTGACCCCGGTCAGACGGGCCTGCTCGTCGCCGATGAATTCCAGAGGCGCGGAAAGAAGGCAAAGCTCCACGCCCTCCTCTTCGGCGTGATGCACTTCCTCGGCCCGGGCCGGAATCTCCTCGCGGCTGCGGCGGTAGATGATTTTTACGTTTTCGGCCCCCAGGCGCAGGGCGCTGCGGGCCGCGTCCATGGCCACATTGCCGGCCCCGAATACGGCCACGTTTTTCCCCTGATACATGGGGGTGTCGTATTGCGGGAAAAGATAGGCCTTCATCAGGTTGGAACGGGTCAGATATTCGTTGGCCGAAAAAACGCCGACGAGATTTTCGCCCGGTATGCCCAGCATGGTCGGAGTGCCCGCCCCCACGGCGACGAAGGCCACGTCGTGCTCTTCGAGCAATTCGTCGATCGTTTTGAGGCGGCCGATGACGCTGTTGAGTTCAAAACGCACCCCCAGGGCGGCCAGGTTGTCGCATTCGCGCTGGACAATGGCCTTCGGCAAGCGAAATTCGGGAATGCCGTAAACCAAAACGCCGCCGGCCTGGTGCAAAGCCTCGAAAACCGTGACTTCATGGCCTTTCAGAATGAGATCGCCGGCCACGGTCAGGGCGGCCGGGCCGCTGCCGATCACGGCCGCTTTTTTCCCGGTGGCCGGAGCCTTGGGCGGCACAACGGCGTAATTGTCGGCCCTGGCCCAGTCGGCGGCGTAACGTTCCAGGCGGCCTATGGCCACAGGCGCGCCTTTTTTGCCCAGGACGCATTGGGCTTCGCACTGCGACTCCTGCGGACAGACGCGGCCGCAGACGGCGGGGAGCGCCGTGCGCTCGGCCAGCTTGGCCACGGCGGCCGGAAGGTCGCCGTCGGCTATGGGCTTAAT
Organism: Candidatus Adiutrix sp.; assembly: GCA_031273445.1. GTDB lineage: Bacteria > Desulfobacterota > Desulfarculia > Adiutricales > Adiutricaceae > Adiutrix. Next base: position 12,944 of record JAISRV010000168.1, read on the forward strand.
GAAAGCCGGAATGTCTATGCCCACCGGGCAGCCGGAAACGCAGCCGGGCTTTTTGCATTGAATGCAGCGGCCGGCTTCGGCCCGGGCCGTCTCGGGGCTGTAGCCCAGAGGCACTTCTTTAAAATTATGGCGGCGCTCGGCGGCGGGCTGCTCGGGCATGGGTTGACGCGGCATTTGTTCGCTCATTATTGTCACCTTAAAAATACATGTCCGCGGTCAAGCGCGGCCGCGGCCTATTTGGCAGCGATGGGCGTCGTACTGTTCGGCTGAAATCTGCTCCTGGGGCCGGTAGGCGGTCAGGCGCTGCATAAATTCGTCCCAGTTGATCTGGTGGGCGTCGAATTCAGGCCCGTCGACGCAGGTGAACCTGGTCTCCCGGCCGATGCTGACGCGGCAGCAGCCGCACATGCCGGTGGCGTCGATCATGATGGCGTTGAGGCTGGCCAGGGTCGGCACCTGGTATTCGCCGGTGATTTTGGCCACAAAGCGCATCATGGGCGCGGGGCCGGCGGTGACGACCTCGCTGACCTTTTCTCCGCCTTCAAGATAATTTTTCAGAATGTTGGTGACGAAGCCGTGGTGGCCGTAGCTGCCGTCGTCGGTGCAGACCTCAAGTTTGTCTGAGGCCTCTTTCATCATGTCTTCCAGAATCAGCAGATCCCTGGTGCGGGCGCCGATGATGGAGACGACGCGGTTCCCGGCGGCCTTGAAGCCCTTGGCGATATTGTGCACCACCGCCACGCCCGTGCCCCCGCCGACCACCAGAACCAGGCCGGGATGTTTTTTTATGTCGGTGGGCCGGCCCAGGGGGCCGACCACATCCAGGAACGCATCGCCCTCCTCCAGGTCGCGAAAAAGCTTGGTGGACTTGCCGACCACCTGATAGATAATGGTGATGACGCCTTTTTCAGGGTCGGTCGCGGCCATGGTCAGGGGAATGCGCTCCCCGGTTTCGTCGGCCCTTAAAATGACGAATTGGCCGGGCCGGGCCTTGCGGGCGACTAGCGGGGCTTCAATTTCATTGAGCACCACTGTTCCCTGGGCCATTTGCCGGCGTTGAACAATTTTGTACATGTCGCCTCCATCTGTTAATATTATAGGTATAAAGCTTTTTTATCCAGCCTGAAATCAGGCCAGGGGCGGCCTGAAGAGCGGTGGGCGATGAGTTTTTCCCAGATATAGCGCGAATAAGCGATGAACTGGGCGGCGGCGCCTCTCCGCGCTTCAAACCTGGCCGAAGTCAGATACGAGCGGGCCAAGCCAAAAGCCAGACGCGCGGCCACGGTTTCGTCGCCGTTTTCAGCGGCGAACTTTTCGGCGTAATCCCAGACCAGGCCGGCGGCGGCGGCCAGTCTGGTCCGGTCAGCGGCCGCCGACAGCGGCAGCCGCAGAATGGAGAGCATCATCACCGACAGGTCCTGAACGTAATCCGACAGGCAGCTCCGATAGAGGTCCAGAAAATGGAAGGCGCCGTCCAGCCCGCAGATAATATTGGAAAGGTTGAAGTCGCCGTGAATGCGCACGGAGAAGGGCGCGGCCAGACCCTCCTCCAGACTCGCGGCCGCGGCCAGAAGCTCAGGGATGGAGAATATTTTCAGACGCCCCAGCGCCCCCTCGAAATTGATCGGATGCGGGTGGAGAGCCCGAACCGAGCCCAGCCTTTTTTCCGCCTGGCGGGCGAAAGAGGCCGCCGCCGGCCGCAGCGTTCTGGTTTCACGCCAGAGCCCGGCCATAAGTTCCAGGCTCCCGGCCAGCTTTTCTTCGGCCCGGGCCGCCGCGTGACTCATAAACAGGTCGCGCAGGGTGGGGCCGGGAATGAATTCCAGCACCACGCTGGCCTCGCCGCCCGCTTCAGCGGCGACGAAAGCTCGCAGCTCAGGCGCCAGCCCCGGCCACTGGCGGCCCCACAGCTCCAGGTTGTCGCGCTCTTTTTCCATCTTGCCGGCCGGCCCGTGCTTGAAAACCACCGGCTCCCCGTCCGGCGCCCCGGCCTGGCCCGGAGCGCCGACCACGCCGATGCGGCAGCCCGAGCGCCCGCTCCAGATGGATTGAAAGTCCCCGGCCTCGAAATGTCCGCCCCGGCCGGCGGCCGCCAGCCCGGCGGTCAGGGCCCGATATTGGGAAAACCGCAGCTTTTCGCCGAGAATGACGAACATCAGGTCTTCGCCGATTTCCATGACGATGTCGCCGACGCGCTCCAGGTAATGAACGATCATGAGGGTCGTGATCAGGTCGCCCGGCCGGCCCCCGCCTTCCAATTCCCGCATGATCCGGGCGAAACGATCCGCGTAATGGGCGTCCAGATTCTCTTCAATCCGGGCGCAGCGCACGGCCAGGTCCAGCTTTTCCTGCTCCAAGGCCGGGCCGACGCCGGCCAGGCCGTCGCTTATTTCCTCAAAGAAGTCGTCCAAACCATAATCAAGCAGAAAGCCGGGCGCCTGGAGGTGCCCGAACTGGCGCAAAATGTTCAGAGAAATGTCTGAAATGCGGTGCAGGCGAGAACTGATGGAAGCCAGGCCGCGAAACAGGCGGGTCTTCTTCTCGTCGTTTTTTTCCGCCGCGGCCAGATCAAAATTGCTGTTGCGCCCGGCCATGGCCAGGGCGGCAATATAGGCGGCCTTGTGCTTCAGTTCTTCGTGCGCCCTGGCCCGCTCCGCCGGAGCGTCGGGGTTGAGCAGGCAACCCCGCAACAGCCTGATCTCTTGAATCACTTCCGCCAGAAGGAGTTTGAGGTCGCCTTGGCGGCGCCTGCCGCCGGTCATGACTCTTTTCCTAAGGCGTCGGAGGCGAGAAGAGGCAGGGCCGGTTTTTCCTCCGGCCAGGTGAATTCCAGCGACAGCCGTCCTCGGCCGTCCTTGCGGCGCACCTTGACCGACAGGTTCACCAGCCCGCACGGATGCACGGCGAAAACTCGCTCGTCTTCCGTCAGCGACAGCCGCCCCTGGGCGAAACCCTCGGCCAGGGCTTCGAGATAGCGGGCCAAATCGACGGGATCGGCCGCCGTCTGATATTTAAAGGTTCTCTTCATAATTTTATTATACGCCTTTGTGAACATTTATTGGAGCAAATCTTCCGCCAGAGGGCGAACGTGATCCTCAAAAGAGAGATCCCGCAGACAGGCCGAACGATAATGGCCAAGACAGCCTCCGGTCACGCAGGGGCGGCAGGGGCGGCCCGAATGGGCCACGCGCACCCGGGGGCCGCGCGGCGCCCAGTGAACCTCCGAAGCCGGGCCGAAGATGGAGACGACCGGGCGCCCCAGAGCCCCGGCCATGTGGCCGACCACGCTGTCGAGGCCCATGAAAAGGGCCGCGCCGTCCAGAAGGGCCATGAGCGTGTCCAAAGACAGGGGGCCGGGGTCGATGACGCGGCCGCGGCTTTGCGCCAGGATGGAAGCCACGAAATCGCGCTCGCCGGCATTCCTTCCGGAAACGACGAAGACGGGGCCGACCCTGGCCGCCAGCCAGTTCGCGGCCTCGGCGCAGCTTTCGGCCGGCCACAGCCTGACGGCGTCGTGCGCGGTGAAATGCGCCGCCGCGTAAAGCCCTTCGACTTGATGGCGGCCCAGCAGTTCCCGGGCTTCGTTGCGGCCGGCCTCGGTATAATAAAGGCGCGGCAGGGGCGCCCGGGCGGCCGGGCGCCCCAGAGCGGCCAGGGCCTGGCTATGGCAGGCCGAAATATGGCGGCCAAAGGCCCGGCTTCGGTCAGGCAAAAGGTGCGTATGAGACAGGTTACGGAACAGATGGGCAGGTTTGGAACGATAGCCGACGCGGAGTCCGGCCCCGCTGACCAGCCCCCAGAAGGCCCCGCGGTCGCTCTCCGAATAGTCCAGCGCCAGATCATATTTTTCCCGCCGTAGCGCCCGGGCCAGCTTGAAGGCGGCGGCGGCCCCCTCGCGGCGGCCGGTCGTGAAAACCTTGGCCGCCAGGGGGTGCGCGGCCACCAGAGGCGCGGCCTCGGGGTTGACCAGGTAATGAATTTCAAGGCCGGGCCAGTTTTCGCGCAGAAGCGGCAAAACGCAGGTGGTGGTGACCACGTCGCCAAGGTGCTTGATGGATATGACGAGCGCCTTTTTAATTTCCATATCTTGGCCTGGAGCCTTGGCGGGGCCAATCGTAGCCAAGCAAAAAATGCGATTTTTGCTTGGGAGACAAGTTTTCGGCCTCTTGGGTCAGTCGCTTCGCTCCGTCAGCCCTCTCGGGCTCGCTAATAGGCCGCGTCTACCGGGCTGAAGCAGGAATATTGACCTTCAAATCGGAGATCCACCGTGCCGGTAGGCCCGTTACGGTGTTTGCCGATAATGATTTCGGCCTTGCCGCGCAACGTATCGTCTTCCTTTTTGAAAACTTCCTCGCGATGGACGAAAGCGATGACGTCGGCGTCCTGCTCGATGGCCCCTGACTCGCGCAGGTCGGACAACATGGGCCGTTTGTCCGCCCGTTTTTCCAGCTCGCGGTTGAGCTGCGAAAGGGCGAGTACCGGCACGTTCAGTTCTTTGGCCAGAGCTTTCAGGGATCGGCTGATTTCGCTGATCTCCTGCTCGCGGTTGTCGGAACGGCGGTCGGAGCCGCGCATGAGCTGCAGATAGTCCACCACAATAAGGCCCAGGCCGCGGTCGCGGCTATCGAGCTGGCTCTTCAAACGGCGGGCCTTGGCCCTTAGTTCCAGAACCCTGATGAAGGCCGTGTCGTCTATGAAAATTTCGGCCTCTTCCAGGCAACTGATGGCCGTGGTCAGGCGGTTGGTGTCTTCCGGCCGCAGACGGCCGGTGCGCATGTCGCCGAGGTTCAATTTGCCGACCTGACACATCAGGCGCTGCAAGAGCTGCTCGGTGGACATTTCCAGGCTGAAAAAAGCCACCGCCGCGGCCGGCAGGTTTTTATAGGCTTGACGTAGCCGGGGCACGGCCACATTCAGGGCCAGGTTCAGGGCGAAAGCGGTCTTGCCCATAGACGGCCGGGCGGCCAGAATAATGAGGTCGGAACGTTGGAAACCGCCGGTGAGGCGATCGAGGTCGGCATAGCCGGTCGGCGCCCCGGTCAAGCCTTCGTCCCGGTTGCTCAAGGATTCGATGCGCTCGAAAGCCTTGCTCAATAAGTCGGGCACCCGCTTCAGACCCTGGGCGCCGCGGTCGTCCCGCACCCGGAAAATGGAGGCTTCGGCCCGATCCAGCACCTCGTCCACATCTTTGGGGCTGCCCTGGCATTCTTCGGAGATGGACGCGGAGATGGAAATCATGCGGCGCAGGATGGCGCGGTCAATGACGATGCCGGCGTAGCGGGCGGCGTTGGCGGCGACGCCGACGCCGTCGGCCAGATCGGCCAGATAAGAGGCGCCGCCCGCTTTTTCCAGCGAGCCCCGGCTCTTCAAAGCCTCGGCCACCATGACAAGATCAACGACTTCTCCTTTGTCGTAAAGAAAAATCATGGCCTGAAATATTTCGCCGTGCGCCTCTTTGAAAAAATCGGCGTGACTCAGCCGCGTTTCCAAAATCCGGGGCAAGGTTTCGGACGCGTCAATAAGAATCGCGCCCAAAAGGGCCCTTTCCGCTTCAAGGCTGGAAGGCGCCGCGCCGATATCCTGTTCAATGGTCATAAAATACCTGTCGATAAAGGTCGGCCAGATTATAAAATAAAACGGCCCGGCCTCTCGTCAGACCGGGCCCCAGGGCGGAGACCTGGACCCGCGTTAGCGGGCGGCCTTAAGCGGGCGCGGCCTCGCCCCCGTCTTCAGACACGACCGTCACCTTGAAAACGGCGAGAACCTCAGGGTGCAGGCGAACGGAAACCTCGTGGTCGCCCAGGGTTTTGATCGGCTCGGTCAGGCGCAGTTTCCTGCGGTCGATGGCCAGGCCTTGGCCATCGACCGCCTGGGCTATGTCCGCTGTGGTGACGGCGCCGTAAAGTTTGTCTTTTTCGCCGGCTTTGCGGGCGAAGACGATTTTCAGGCCGGCCAGTTTGGTCTTCAGGTCCAGGGCCCGTTCTTTGTCGGCCTTGGCCCGGGCTTCAAACTCGGCTCGCTTTCTGGCCAGCATCTTCAGGTTGCCCGGGGTGGCCGGCAACGCGGCGCCCGCGGGCAAAAGAAAATTGCGGGCGTAACCCGGGGCGACCTTGAGCACCTGGCCTGAGAGACCAAGGTTATCGATATCTTTAATCAAAATTATTTCCATGGGGCCCCCGCTTAATACTGGCCGCTCGACGGCGTCATGGCCGTGTAGGGCAGAAGAGCCATAAACCTGGCCCGCATGATGGTCTGGGTGAGAAGGCGCTGATGCCTGGCGCAGTTGCCGCTGATGCGGCGGGGCACTATTTTGCCTCTTTCGGTGACGAAATTGCGCAGAGTCTTGACGTCTTTATAGTCGACTTCATTGATGTGATCCACACAGAAGCGGCAGACCTTACGGCGGTGAAAGGGCTTTTTCTTGCCTCTCGGACGGCGCGGATTCTTGTCGTCGGAATTATTGTCGTACATAATTTATGTCTCCTCTCTACTCGTCGTCGCCGTCGTCGCCGACGTCTTCTTCATCGTCTTCGCGGTCGGCGGCCAGTCTTTCCTCGGCGGCCTCCCGGGCTCTGGTCCTTTCGGCTTCGCGGCGCGCCGCCTCGGCCAAAAGGTTTTCCCTGGTCGCGGCCAGAGCCTCGTCGGTGAATTTTTTGTCAAGAATCAAAGTCAGATGCTTGAAGACTTTCTCGTCGATCTTCAGGTTTCTTTCAAGTTCCTTGGACAATTCCGGGCTGCCCTGGAAATCGTAGAGCAGGTAATGACCAAACATTTCCTTTTTGACCGGGTACGACAAACGGCGCCGCCCCCAATCTTCAAATCTCACCACTTGGCCGCCCCCTTCGCCCATGATGCCGGCGACCTTGGTCTTGAAACCGTCCAGGTCTTCGGCGGGCAGGTTGGGGGCCAGCATGATCAAAATTTCATACCGTCTTGGATGCATGTGCTGCTCCTCTTGGACATTTGGCCCCGCGCCGTTAAGGCGGGGCGAGGATGCCGGCCGCAAGGGGCCGGGGAAAGCCGGAGATATGAGGCGCCGGCTGAATTTGTAACTCTAATACATTTTCAAAAAATATGCAATCGCGTCAAAAATACAAAAATACAAAGAACTCAGGGCAATCGCATGAAAATAGTAATATATTGAAATATAAAGATAATTTTTCAGAGCATCAATTTGTGAATATTTGTGATTTCACAGGGTTACGTTTTTTATGCGATGGCCCTGCAAAGAACTCCATAACGTTTGACAAACGGCTGAAAATAAGGTATCCTCTTTTCAATGCTCTTTTTGCCGTTAATCAAGCGCTTTCGGTGTGCTGGGGGCCTCAATGTTAGTAGCATTGAGGCCCTTCCCGTTATTAGAGTTCTTAGGTTATCTCC
>JAISRV010000195.1 GCA_031273445.1 Candidatus Adiutrix sp.
TCGGCGATGGCGACCAGACCCTGTTTGTCGCTGGTCGCGCCGGTGAAAGAGCCTTTTTTATGGCCGAACAATTCGCTCTCCACCAGGTTTTCCGGCATGCCGCCGCAGTTGATGGCCACGAATTCGCCGTCGGACCGGGTCGAGTTTTCGTGCACGGCCCGGGCCACCAACTCCTTGCCGGTGCCGCTTTCGCCGGTGATCAGAATGCTCGTGGGCGTCTGGGCCGCCCGTTTGATCAGGTCGTAAACGTGCATCATGGCCGGGGAGGCGCCCACCAGCCGCCCGAAGCGTTTGTTGGACGAAACCGCCTCGGCCAGGGCCCGGCGTTCCTGCTCCACGCTCTGATGGGCCAGGGCCGAATCCACCACGACCAGCAGATCCTGAGACTTAAACGGCTTGGGAATGAAATCGAAAGCGCCTTCATGCATGGCCTCGACCGCCGTGCCCGGCTTGGCGAAGGCCGAAACCAGGATCAAGGGAGTCTGACAGCCGCCGGCCCGCAGACTTTTCAAAACCTCCAGCCCGGTGGCCCCGGGCATACGTATGTCGCTGATGATGACGTCGAAACTGCCTCGACGCGCCGCCTCCAGGCCCGACAGCCCGTCTTCGGCCAGCGCGACCTGGTGACCGGCGCTGCGCAGCATCATTTCCATCATTTCGCGCAAGCTCAAATCATCATCAATGACCAGTATTTTTTTCAAAGCCATACCCGTTTTCATCCAGAGTCAACAGCCCGCCAAAGGCGGACGGCGCACAGTCCGACTAGCCGCGAAAAACGTTCTTCAACAGCTGCGCCTTATATGAAATATTATTAACGGCAATAGCGCCCTTCATGACGCTAAACATTGAAACGGAAATGGACGATGTCGCCGTCCTGAACCAGATAGGTTTTGCCTTCCAGACGAAAAGTTCCCTTTTTTTTGGCCGCGTTCATGTCGCCGGCCGCGGCGAAATCATCGTAGGCCACCACCTCGGCCCGGATGAAACCCTTCTGGATGTCGGAGTGAATAACCCCGGCCGCCTCCAGGGCCGTCGTTCCGGCGGCGATGGTCCAGGCGCGGCATTCGTCGTCGCCCACGGTGAAAAAACTGATCAGGCCCATCAGGCCATAGACTTCCCGAATCACCCTGGCCGCCGCCGGTTCGGCCAGGCGGTATTCGGCCAGAAATTCCGCCGCCTCCTCCGGGCTCATGGCCGCCAGGTCCTCTTCCAGCCGTCCGCGCACCACCACCGTGGGCCAGTCGCCGTCCAAAGCCGCCTCCCGGCCGTCGTCGTCGCCGTTGTTGACGACCGCGAGCAAGGGCTTGGCCGACAAAAAGGCGAAACCGCGCAGCTTGGGGGAGCGGGCGAAAACAGGGTCCTGCCGCAGGGGCCGGCCCGATTCCAGCATTTCTTTGGCCCGGTTCAACAGCTCCAGCTCTTCGGGGTCGCCCTTTTTGCCGCGCTTGCGCTCTTCGGCCAGCCGCTCCAGGCGCTTTTCCGCCACCAGATAATCGCTGACCACCAGTTCGGATTCCAGCTCGGCCATCTCCCTGGCCGGGGCGGGCGGCGCCTGCCCCTCAGCCGCGAAATTGCGCAACACCGCCAGCAACGCTTCAGTCTCGCGCGCTTTTTCCAGGCTGACTTTAAGCGCTTCCTTCGGCAGGCCCGGAGGATGCGGCAGAAAGAATTCCAGCCGGGCGGGAGTATGCTTTTTGGGCTGATATATGGAACTGAGCTTGTCCAGGCGCGCGTCCGGCGCCGTAGCCTCGCCCTGGCGCGGCTCAGTCGCGCCGAAAGGAGGGCGCGCCAAGCCCGTCAGGGCTGAAAAAATCGCGTCGCGGCCGCTTAGGGGCCAGCCGATAATTCCCGCTTTCATTAATAACGTCTCTCCTTAGGCGAGTTCCGCCAGCAAAAGCTCCAGGCCCGCGCGCACCGCCTGCCCGGTCACCGCCGCGCGGTCGCCGACAAAAACATGCGAGACCGCCTTAAGCCCGCGAGGCCCGGCCACGGCCAGCCAGACCAGGCCCACGGGCTTGGCCGGCGTCGCGCCGCCGGGGCCGGCGATGCCGGTGGAAGCCAGGGCCGCGTCGGCGCCCAGTTTGCGGCGCGCGCCCTCGGCCATGGCCAGGGCGCATTCGCGGCTGACCGCGCCGTGCCGGAGAATTACTTCCAGCGGCACGCCCAGAAGCTCCACCTTCAGCTGGTTGGAATAGGCCACCACGCCGCCCTGAAAATAGGCGGAACTGCCGGGCACGGTCGTCAGGGCGGCGGCCAGGCGGCCGCCGGTGAGGCTCTCGGCCGTGACCAGTCTCAGCGCGGCGCCGGAAAGTCTGGCCGCCAACTTTAGACTTAAATTCATAGGCCTCGGCTGGCGCCTCGCGCCGCTAAAAATGTCGCTCAAAACTGAACGCCGGCGGCGGGCGCGGCTTTGAACCGGGAGGTCAGGGGTTGAAAAAAAACAGATGCGTCGCCCGGAGGGCCAGCCAGGCGTAAAGCCCGGCCAGAATATCGTCCGCCATAACCCCCAGTCCGCCGGGCACTTTTTGATCGGCCCAACTGACCGGCCATGGCTTTAATATATCAAAAAGACGAAAAAAGGCAAAACCCCAAAGCGGCGCCCAAGGCAGGGCCGGGGCCAGAAACATGGTCGTCAGATAGCCGGCCGCCTCATCAATGACCACTTGCGGCGCGTCATGGAGGCCGAGGTCTCTTTCGGCCGTTTCAGCGGCCCGCCAGCCGATCAAAAAAATAGCCAGCACGGCCGCCAGATATAAAGGCCAGGCCAGGCCGCCTAAAAGCCAGTAGAGCGGCAACCCCAGGAGCGTGCCGAAAGTGCCGGGCGCCTTGGGGGCCAAGCCCAGCCCCAGGCCGGTATAGATCAGCCGGGCCGCCGACCAGGGCGGCCGGTCCGGCCGCTTCTCACTCATTGTCCACGACCGAAATTTTCACCGGCACGGTGAAGCCGACCTCAGCGCCGCCGCCGGCCTGATTCCGCAGAATCATCCGGCCGCCGAGGCTGGCGACGATGTTCGAGACCAGCCGCAGGCCCAGGCCGAGACCGCCGTGGCGGCGATTAATCGAGCCGTCGCCCTGGCGAAACAGCTCCGGCGAATCCAGAAGAGACTCGTTTAAGCCGGGGCCGTCGTCGGTCACCAGACAGCGTAAAAGGAGACTGTCTTCCTCTTCGGCCAACTCGGCGCGAATAACTATTTTCCCGCCCTTGTCCACGAATTTCAAGGCGTTGTGCACCAGTTTCTCCATGGCCATCATAATAAGGCTATAGCCGCCGTCGACCACTTGCGCGCGGCGCCGGTCAAGCTCCGTCTTAAGCTCCACGCTCTTTTCAGCGGCCTTGGCCGCGAACTGCCGCTCCAGCGCGTTGACCAGAAGTTCCGGGCTGAACTGGGCCACATCGCCCGTCAGGCGGCGCGCCTCCAGGCTGCTTAAGGCGATCAGATCGCTTAACACGCCAAAAAGCCCGTCGGCGGCGCTTTTGGCCAAAGCCAGATTCTCCCGCAATTCGGCCGGAGCGCCGTCATCTTCCACGGCCATGGCCAACATGCCGTTGATGATGTTCAGAGGCGTCATCAGTTCGTGGCTGATGTTGGCCAAAAACTCGTTTTTGGCTTTTTCGGCCAGCTTGGCCTCGTTTTCGGCCTTTTGCAGAAAAGAGGCCTGGCCGCGGTCATCGCCGGGGCGGACGAAAACGGCCTCCATAAAATCGGCCTGGCCGCACAAGCCGCGCCGCCGAACCTGAGCCGTCATTTCCAGCGCCACTTCCTTTCCGCCGAGATCCCGGCCCAGCATCAGCCAGTTCTTCACCTCGCCTTGAGCCCCCAGGCGATCGTAAAGCCGACCGAGGGCGTCGACGTCGAAATGAGCCGACAGAAAGGCCCCGCGCCTCAGGCAGTCTTCGACGTCGCGCACGTCGTCGTAGCCGAAGACTTCGGCCAGAGCCGGGTTGGCCATGAAGATGCGCCGGTCGCGGTCGATGATGAAAAAAGGCAAAGCCAAGCGCATGAAGGCCTGATAAGCCGCCTTGGTCAGACGTTCGGATATCTCCATGTCGACGTCGTCAAATAGTTCCCGCATGGCCGCCCGTCATTTCAACAGCGCGCCGACGGGCTTCAAGCCATAGGGAGAGCCCTCTTCTATGGCCGTCAAAACCGCCCCGCCGCCGGTAAAGAAGTAATAGCTGGGATCATCCAGAGCTTTGAGGTACAAGCCCGGGGTCAGGTTCTTGAATTCGGTCAGGGTGTCGCCGCCGCCGTAAAGCTTCAGGCCCTTTTCGTTTTGGCCTATCAAACCATACATCCGCCCGCTGCCTTCGCCGAAAAGAGGGGCGAGCCCCATGACCGCGTTGACGAAAACGGTTCTGGCCCCGGTCAGCGCCTCAGCCAGGCGGGCCTCATCGAAGGATTCCGGCGCCACATCCAGAAAGTAGGCATATTTCTGGCCGGGTTTAAAATCCGCGACTTTGACCACACGGCACTGGGCGGGGTCGCGTTTGTCCAGCGTCCGTGATTCCACCAGCGCCCCCGGCTCCAGAATCTTGCCCGCGGACGAGTCTTTTTCCGCCAGCCCCCTGGCCAGTTCCACATCTTCGGCCTCGACCCCGGCCACCTCAATGCCGTATTTGGCGCACAGGAAGGCGTTGTAGATGACGCCGCCCAATATAAGGCGGTCGACCTTCTCATAAAGTTTGTTTAACGGGCCTATTTTAGTATCATATTTGGAGCCGGCCACCACCGCCGTGAACGGCGCTTCGGGATTCAGCACCCGCTCCAGGCCCATAAGTTCCTTCTGCATCAAAAAGCCGGCGCAGGCGGGCATGGCTTTGGCCGCATCATAGGTGGAGGCGTGGGCCTGCCAGGAGCCGAAGGCTTCGTTGACGTAGAGGTCGGCCAGGGCCGCCCATTCGGCGGCCAGGGTTTTGGCCTGGTCGCCCCCGGCCTCTTCGCCGGCGAACCAACGGGTGTTCGGCAGATAGAGGCCGCCCAGTTTTCTGGCTTTAAGATCAGCCAACAGGGGGCCCATGATTTTTTCATCGACATGCAGAATGCCCAGCTCGGGGTCGATCGGCAGCTCCGGCGTTTTGAAGTCGGCTGCCAGCTTGCGGTTCAAATAGTCCACAACCGGCGCGACGGAAGTGCCGGGGCCGCTTTTGATATGACCAGTTTTCTTGTCGCGGGTTCGCCCCACATGGGTCATCAGGATCGGACGCCCCCCCCGGACGGCGATGTGGTGAATCAGGCCAAAGGTGGCGTCAATGCGGAAGGCGTCTTTGATGAGGCCTTTTTCCACTACATTGTGATCCACGCGCACCAGAACCACTTTCCCGGCCAGGTCAAAATCCTGAACCAGCGGCAACTTCGGGTTTAGTTTGCTCGTCGTCAAAGCGGGCCTCCTTTTTTATTTTGGTTTGGAGCCTTGTCGGGGCTGATCGTAGCCAGGCAAAAAATGTGATTTTTGCCTGGCGAGGGGCCTTTTAGGCTTCTCAACCAGTCGCTTCGCTCCGTCGCCCCTCTTCGGGGGCGACCGCTTTTTAGAAATATTCGCCTTCAGTCGGAGAACCTGGCGCCGCACCAGGGGCAGAATTTATAGTCGGCGCTGTTCAACTGCTCATGACAGCGGTTGCAGATCAAAGTCATTTCCTCGGCGCAGTAAGGACAGTAGGTGAAGTTTTTAAAAAGCGCCTTCTGCTCGGAGGTCAAATCGGCCATTTTTTCGCCGCAGTCGGTTTCTTGACAAACTTTGTCGATGCTGCCTTTAACGCTGATAGTCTCGCTCATATGCACATCCTTATAAAATTAAAGAATAAAAACAGCCGCAAAAACACAAGACGACCAGCGGGGGCCCGGGCGCTTCGGCCAGGCCCCGTCGCGGGCCAAGGTCAGCCGTCGCCAGGCCGACCTGCCATAACTTTTTAATTATACATCATCGGCCGAACAAAATAAAGAGACGTTCGCCTCATTGTCATGATAATCGCTTAAAGATCGTAATATATTGAAATATAAAGATAATTTTATAAGGTATCAAGTTGTGAATATCGGATGAGAGGCCGAAGAGGCAAATAGGGCTTGCCTTGGATGGATTTGGAATAGACCTGATATTGCGCCAACTCCTCCCAGGACAAAAGGAGGCTTGAAGCGTCAATTCAGGATCGTGCGGGAGACCGGCGGGCGAAGGGTCGGTAATAGAAGCGGCCTAATCGCCGCAACCGGCTAAATTTGAATGGCGGCCGCACGGTCGCGCCCCGGCCGACCCGCCGCCGCCCGCCGACCAAGCCCCTACGAATAGGCGGCCAAACATCCGTGGCCGCGCGGCTTGGGGCGTCCGGTTTTAATTTTCCTGCCCTTCTTCTTGCTCTTCTTCTTCCAGCTCTTCCTGATTTTCTTCGATAATTTCCTCTTCTTTATCCGCCGCCGCCTCTTCCTTCAGGGCCGGTGAAGCGCAGGCGTTCAATATATTTTTAATGTAAGTGGAACCGGTCATACTGGCAAAGGGGTCATAGCTGGCCTTCTCCAATATGTCGATTACTTTTTTGTTGGTTTTCAGAAAATTATTCAGTTTGGCGGCGAGAGCTTGGGAGGCTTCGTCAGCGCTGGTCTCCGGCAGGCCGCTGGCGCTGGAGTAGACCAACAGCGGATTCGCGTCAAGGCTGGCCTTCAGGGCCTCTTTTTCTTCCTCGGAGCCTTCAAAGTTCTCCAAAATGTCGGAACGCCGATAAACCCGGGCTTCCCTGGTTTGGCCGTCGTCAATTACCGCGATGACGTAATCATTATCAAGCTCAGGAAATTCCTTAATGGTTTCGGCCGTGACCGCCGCCATATCGGTGACGATTTTTTCGCTTATATTTTTAAAAGTCAAACTGACCTTATCAGTGGCGCCCGTTGAGGCGGCGGACGCGCTCTCGCCGCTCAGGAGCCCGCTCAATTCGCTGAGGCTATTATAATTCTGCGCCTTGCCGACGCCCACGTTCAACAGAGCCGGGGCCATATTCTGAACACTGAAAAGCATACCGTTAATCGACATCTGAAGACCTCCATGGTTAGTCGGCAGAAAGTTCCGCCGTCGCTGTCAACATTAACAATAGCAATTTAAATGCCAATTTTGTCTCTGGCCCCGCCAGACATGTTCCACCTAAATATTTTGCTGGCCCCGCTCAGGCATGTTCCACGTGAAATTTTTTGTCTCTGGCTCCGCGTAAACATGTTCCACGTGGAACCTTTTTGTCTCTGGCCCCGCCTAAGAATGTTCCATGTAAATATTTTGACGACTCCGCGTAAACATGTTCCACGTGAAATTTTTTGTCTCTGGCCCCGCGTAAGAATGTTCCATGTAAATATTTTGACGACTCCGCATAAACATGTTCCACGTGAAACTTTTTGTCTCTGGTTTGACTCAGGGCCTACGCATTCTTATGAAAAAATAAATTAGCGGTTCTGGGCCTGCTTGGGATAATAATTGATTCCTGTATGGGTGGGGTCGGCCCGCCCTCCTGGTCGGCTGGAGCCATGTCCGCTTGGTTGGCTGGCGGGGCTGTCTTCCTCGGCCGTCATTGCGGGGCTCTGCCCAGGGCAACCGCCCTCGCCTCGCCAGGGGAGGGCCTACGCGGCCCTGCCCTGGGCCTACCCGCGCCAGGGGCTCCGCCCCTGGACCCCGGTTGTGGCGCCACCGCCGCCGCAACTCGCCTCCGGCTCAAACAAGCGGCGGCGGGCGGGTCTTTTTCCCCATATAGGTCGCGGTTGGTTGTTGGTCGGCCGGGGCGAGTTGTCTGCCCAGGGTTGGAGTTTTGTCTCCTGCAGGGGCGGGGTCAGCTCGCCCTCTTAGGTCAGCCGGGGCGGGCGGGCGTCCGCTTGGTTGGCTGGCGGCGGGGCTGTCTTCCTTGGCGATCATTGCGGGGCTCTGCCCCGCGCCCCGCCAGGGGAGGGCCTACGCGGCCCTGCCCTGGACCCACCCGCGCCAGGGGCTCTGCCCCTGGACCCCGGTTCCGTGCCACCGCCGCCGCAACTCGCCTCCGGC
>JAISRV010000208.1 GCA_031273445.1 Candidatus Adiutrix sp.
ATACAGCTTCGATTGAGCGCGATAATAGCAATACTCGCCATCACTTGGGAAGGATGACGCGCCGGACTAAAGTGGTCTCCAAAAAAGAAGGCATGGTCCACGCCTCCCTTAAGCTCTGGCGCGCTCTTAATGAACCAAAAGTGTTCACTCACTATCAAGAGCTATTCTTATCTATCTTTAAGTGAATACTCTCACATATTTTAGCGATTTTTATGCTTGTTTGCGGGCTGACTCCGCCGCCGCCGGGCGCGGCTCAGAGCTGCTCAAGCTTTTCGGCCAGCTCCGCTATCAGAAGGGAGAACGGGTGGTCGGGCCGGCGCCAGACCAGGGGCCGCCCCTCTTCCGCCGCCCGCGCCGCTTCCAGATCCAGCGGCAGGGAGGCCAGAAGCGGCGCGCCCACACGTCCGGCCAGTTCTCTGGCCGCTTCGCGGTTATAAATATCGACCCCGCCGCCGCAACGGGGGCAGACGAAATAGCTCTGATTGTCGATCAACCCGACCGGGCGGCGCCTCATGGCCTTGAGAAAATTAAAGGCCTTAGCCGCGTCGTTGATGGCCAGCTTATGGCCGGAGGTCACCATCAGGGGCCTGAGGTCGTCAATGGCCTCCAGAACGGCCATGGGTTCGTCGCCGGTGCCGGGCGGGGCATCTATAATCAGAAAATCCAGATCCTCCCAGGCCGCCTCGGACAAAAACCGGCGAATAGCCGCAATCTTTTTGGGGCCGCGCCAGATGACGGCCTCGTCGTGGTTCGGCAAAAGCCCCTGGATGGTGACCACCTTGAGGCCGGGGCCGCTTTCGGCGGGCACGAGCTTGCCGTCGGCCCCGGCCGCCAGGGGGCAGGCCAGCCCCAGCGCCCCGGCCACGCTGGGGCCATGCAGGTCAATGTCCAACAGCCCCGTCCGCCGGCCGCGGGCGGCCAAGGCCGCCGCCAGGTTCACCGCCAGCGTCGTTTTCCCCACCCCGCCTTTGCCGCTCATGACCAGGAATTTTTTCCCGATGCGGCCCAGGGCGGCCGCCAAGTCTTTCCTGCGGCGTTCTTTTTCCAGGTCTAAAAAACTCACCGTGCCCATTATGGCCCTCCCGCCGCCCCCATACGCCCCCTGACGGTAACAAAATATTTCTCTCAACGCAAGCCCGCCTTATTTTTGGCGGCAGCAAAAAATTCCCAAAAAATGGCATTAAACATGCAAGTCTAAAGAACAGCGGGAGCTTTCGCCCGCCGACCGCGTCAACAGCCTTAATTTTTAAAAACCCTGAACCACGCTTCAGGACAACCTACGGAGCAACGCCCATGCCGCCCGCGACCATACTAATTGTAGACAGTTCCAGTGAATGCGCCATGGCCGTAGTCCGTGAGGCGGCGGCGGCCGGCTTCAGCGTTCTGACGGCCCACAGCCGCGAGCGCGCCCGCGAACTTATGGCCAAAGCCGCGCCCGACCTGATTGTGGCCGACTGCGCCCTCGAAGCCTCGCCGCTGATATGGGTGGAAGAGGCCTGCCGCGCCGGGCTGGCCGCGCAGGTCATCGCCGTGACCGACCAGCCGGATTTCAAAAACGCCATGGACTGGGTGGCCGGCGGCGTCTTCGCCGTTCTGGAGAAGCCGCTTGAGGCCAAGCGCCTGCGCCGCATGATCGGCGCGGCCCTGGAACATTGCGACGCCTTCAGGCGCCTGGTCGCCGCCGGAGAAACGCTCCCAACCGACCCGCGGCGGCCGGACGAATTGACTTCTTTTTATCAGGGGCTGATCGGGCAGATCGACGGCCGGGCGCTAAAGCAATATATCGTCGATTCCGTCAAATCTTTGACTAAGGCCGGCCGCGTCGAGCTGAATCTGGCCGAGGGCCTGGAAAACGCCGAATACGGCCTGGACGCCCCTTCCGACGAAGCCGGTCCGGAGGAGGCGGGCCGGGCCGATAAGGCCGGGCCGGAGGGTCGCCCGGCCAACTGCCGCCTCGGCTTCGAGCTCCGCCTCGACCAGCGCCGCCTGGGGGAGATGTATCTCTATTACGAGGCTGAAAACCGCCTGACCCCCAAAGAACATCCCGCCATGGCGGAAATCGCGGCGGCCGTTTCGGCCGCGCTGGGGGCGGTTTGGGAATACAACAAAGCCGTCAACATGGCCTCCCGCGACGGGCTGACCGGCCTTTACAACCGACGCGTCTTCAACGACGCGCTCAAACGCGAATTCGCCAAGGCCCGCCGTCACCACCACAACCTGAGCATTCTCAGCCTGGACCTGGATCATTTCAAAAACGTCAACGACAGATTCGGCCATCAGACCGGCGACAGGGTTCTGCAGGCCGTGGCCCGGATCATCGCCCGCGTTTCCAGATTGACCGACATTCCCGCCCGGATCGGGGGCGAGGAATTCGCCGTCATCATGCCGCACGCCACCGAGGAACAGGCCTATTGTCTGGCGGAGCGCCTGAAAAAGATATTGGCGGAAAGCGACTTCGACCTCTCCGGCGTCATCTTCAGGCAGACGGTGAGCCAGGGGGTGGCCGGCCTGGAACATTTTATGGTAAAAACGCCTGAGGATATGGTATACTGGGCTGATCAGGCGCTTTATCAGGCTAAACGCGAAGGGCGGGACGCCATCCGCGCGGCTTCCGGTCTGCCTGTGACTCCAGCGATGAAGGACGGATCATATGCCTTCCAGTGATGAACGACGCAAAGGTCTGCGGGCGCGTCTGCCGTTAGAGTTTTTCTTCAATGTCCTCGGCGCTTCGGAAGAATATACTCGCGGGCAGGTCTCGATCGTCAAGCGGCTGGCCGCTATCGACGCCATAAGAATATCCGCCCCCAAGACCGAGGCCCAGGCCCTTTTGACGCGCATCGATCAGAAGCTGTCGCTTTTGGTCGGCCTGATGGCCGACCGGTTCACCCATAAAAATTATCTTCATCAAGCCGTCGTGCATGACATATCCGAATTCGGCCTGGCCTTCGGCCACACCCTGGA
>JAISRV010000211.1 GCA_031273445.1 Candidatus Adiutrix sp.
TCGAAATCAAGCAGGCGGGCCACTTCTTCCCAGACGTCCACTTCCCTGGTCAGGTCCGGCCGCCAGGAGGGCAGAGTCGCCTGAAAGCGGCCGTCCGTCTCCTCCAGCTTGAGGCCGATGGCGGAAAGAACTCGCGTCATGTCCGCCGTCGGGTGGTCGGAACCGAGAAACGCGTTGCATTTTTCAGGCGAAAAAGGAACCGTTATGGGCTGGAAAGGGGTCGGATAACGGTCGATTTTTCCGGCGGCCACCGAACCCCCGGCCAGTTCCGCCATGAGGGCTATGGCGCGGTCAACGGCTTTGGGGCACATTTCCGGATCGCAGCCGCGTTCATAGCGGTAGGAGGCGTCGGTGGAGAGCCCTATGGCGCGGGAAGTTTTTCTGATGGCGGAGGCGTTGAAGTAGGCCGCTTCCAGAAGGATGTCGCGTGTGTCGGGCCCGATTTCGGAATTGAGGCCGCCCATGATGCCGGCCAGGCCTACCGGCTTTTCGCCGTCGCAGATCATGAGGTTCACGTCGGACTTGAGCTCCCGGGTCTGGCCGTCCAGGGTAGTGAAAAAGGAGCCCTTGGGGGCTGTTCTGACGACGATCCGCCGGCCGGCCACTGTGGCCAGGTCGAAGGCGTGCAGGGGCTGGCCCAATTCGACCATGACGTAGTTGGTGACGTCGACGACGTTGGAAATGGAGCGGAGGCCCACCGCGGCCAGACGGTCGACCAGCCATTGCGGGCTGGGCCCGATTTTGACGCCGGTTATGACGCGGGCCACATAGCGGGGGGCTTCCACAGGGGCTTCAATCCGCACGTCGGCCAGCGTGGTCACGTCGGGGCCTGTTTCCTGAACCCGGACGGGAATGGTTCGGAGCGGGCGATTGAGCACGGCGGAGAGGTCGCGGGCCAAACCGAGGATGGACAGGGCGTCCGGCCGGTTCGGGGTTATGCCTATTTCCAGGCGCCAGTCTTCGCGGCCGGTAATCTCCCGCAGGCTGCGGCCGGGTTCGGCCTGAAGCTCCATGAGGCCGGAAGAGTCGAGGCCCAGGCCCAGTTCCGTTTCCGAACACAGCATGCCTTCGGAACGATGGCCCCGCAGTTCCGCCGTTTTTATGGCCAGGTCGCCCGGCAGAACGGCGCCGATCAGCGCCAGAGGGGCCGTCAGCCCTTCGCGGGCATTGGGCGCGCCGCAGACGACCTGAAAACGGCCGCAAGAACCGGCCGTGACTTGGCATATTTTCAGGTGGTCGCTCCCGGCTATGGGTTCGACTTTGTCCAGACGGGCCGCGACCACCTGGTTCAGGAAGGCGAAGCGGTCGCACAGGGCTTCCACTTCCAGGCCGGCCATGGTCAGTTTGTCGGCCACTTCTTTGGGGGTCAGGTCGCTTAAATCAATATAGTCTTCCAGCCAATCCATGCTTGCTTTCATATCCCGCTCACTTGTTTTAATAAAAAGACTCCGAAGTTTAGAACTGGGCAAGAAATCTCAGGTCGCTCTCATAGAACATGCGAATGTCGTCCAGGCCGTATTTAAGCATGGCCACGCGCTCCACGCCCAGGCCGAAAGCGAAGCCGCTGAACTCTTCGGGGTCATAATTCACAAAGGCGTAGACGTTGGGATCGACCATGCCGCTGCCCAGAATTTCCAGCCAGCCGGAGTCCCCGCACAGACGGCAGCCGCGGCCGCCGCAGAGGACGCAGGCGATATCAACCTCGGCCGACGGCTCGGTAAAGGGGAAGAAGCTGGGGCGCAGCCTGATTTTTGTGTCCGGCGAGAACATGGAAGCGGCAAAGGAGGTCAAAATGCCTTTGAGATCGGCGAAAGTTATGCCCCTGTCCACGAGCAGCCCTTCGACCTGGTGAAACATGGGCGAGTGGCTGATGTCGGAATCGCGGCGGTAGGTCTTGCCCGGCGCCACCACCCAGACCGGGGGGCGGCTTTTTTCCATGGACCGCACCTGCATGGGCGAGGTGTGGGTTCGCAGCAAAAGGTCACGGCTGACGAAAAACGTATCCTGCATGTCGCGGGAGGGGTGGTCAGGGGGAAAATTGAGCGCCTCGAAATTATAATAGTCGGTCTCGACTTCGGGGCCTTCGACTATGCTGAAGCCGAGTTGGGCGAATATCGCGCAGATTTCGGCGGTCGTGCGGCTGATGATGTGTCGGCGCCCCGGCGCCGGGCGGCGGCCGGGCAGGGTCACGTCCAGGCTGTCTTCCGAGACGGCGCCTCGCTCCAGAGCTTCTTTGGCCGCCTGATAGACCTCCGTCGCTTTTTTGCGCGCCCGGTTGGCTTCTCCGCCGGCTTGGGGGCGGACCTCGTTCGGCAGTTGCCCCAGCTCTTTCATCAACTCGGCGAAAAGACCCCTGGCGCCCAGAAAGGCGATGCGGGCGGCTTCAAGTTCCGCTTCCGAGGTTGCGGCTTTGAAGGCTTCCGAGGCCCTGCTCTCGACTTGGCGCGCTTTTTCGATGAATTGAGAACTCATGATTGAATCATCCCATTTGCGGACCGTGCCGACGCGTCCGGCTATAGTTGACGGATATGAGGAAGGGCCGTCCGGAGTTCCGAACGGCCCTGTAAAGACCCGTCCACACGCCGGGCGACATTTTATGGAGCCTTAAGCCCCGGCTATGGA
>JAISRV010000251.1 GCA_031273445.1 Candidatus Adiutrix sp.
TAGCCAGGGAAATAGCCCTGGCCCCCGCTGAGCTTGACCCGGGGCTCAATGGCGTCCTTGACCGGGATGATCCGGGTGCTGTCGCCGGGGCTGGCCAAGTCCAGGTCAAGGCCGGCGAAACGCCTGTCCAGCAGCAACTTCTTCAGCGCCTCTTCCTTGTCGATGTGAAGAAGGCCGTTTTCCAGCCGGGTCGGGCCGTCCAGGGCCAACCCCCTCACTTTCGCCTTGTGCAGTTCCAGTCTCATTATTGTTGAACCTCCTCTTCTTTTGGATTAATCGCGGCTTCCGCCAAATTCTTCATGGTCTGAACCTTTAAAGAAAGCTTCTAGGCCCGCTTTCCGCGGCGGAGACTAAAGCCCCCGCGACGAAAGTCGGGGCCGCCCGGGCCTGATCGGCGAAGCCGGGCCAGGACGAAACGGCGTAAATCAGCGTTTCAGAAAAGGTTCCTCAATTTCCGGCGGGAACTCGTGTTTGTTGACGTCTTTGATGAAGGCCGTGTAAGCCATGAAATAGAAGATGATCACCAATAGCGACGGCAATAGCGACGATAACTGCAAAGCCGATATGCCTTCGCTGAAAATCACCAGATAGATGGCTACGCCGGTCATGACCAGACTCCAGAAAGCCCGACCGAACATGGGCGGATTATCCTGAGCCGCGACGTCCGTGGTGGACATCTGCGAACAGATGAACGCCGCCGAGTCGGCGGTTGTGGTCAGAAAGACGAACAACAGGAACATGAAGACCGGGGTGGTCAACCCGGAGATCGGCAGATTGTCCAAGACGCTGAAAATAGCCGTCGATGTGGCGCCGCCTTTGATGGTTTCCAGCATTTCAGGGTTGGTGGTCATGGCCATGTTCAATGAGGTGGAGCCGAAAACCGTGAACCACATGTAGGAGCTGAAAACAGCCACGACCATATGGACTACCACGATTTCCCTAATGGTGCGCCCCTTGGAAATGCGGGCCACGAAAACGCAGAGAATCGGCGCCCAGGCCAGCCACCAGGCCCAGTAGAAAGTGGTCCAGCCTTGAGGGAAACCGCCCTTTTCCACCGGGTCGGTCCACAGGCTCATAACCGCGAATCTGTCGATAATAAAACCCAGGGCATTGGCGCCCATATCCATGATAAATCTGGTCGGCCCGAATAGAAAAACAAAAATCATCAGAACCACGGCGATGACGATATTGAGGTTGCTTAAGCGGCTGAGGCCCTTACGAAGGCCCAACAAGTTCGAGGTCACCGTGCCCGCGGCCCATAAAAAACCGATGAAAATGAAAACGCCGGCGCTTTCAGCCACCGCGTAACGCAGGTGCAGACCCGAGGCTAATTGCTTGATGCCCAACCCCAGCGAGGTGATCACCCCCATGACCAGAGCGAAGATGAGAATGCCGTCGATCATTTTGGCGAAAACTCCGCCCCACATATGCCTGAGAGATTCCGGCAAGGCGCTGGAATAGCGCAGGGAACGCCCACGGCGATAAGCGAAATAACCGATAGGGATAGTCAAAACCAGGTAAAAGGCCCAAGGCGTCCATCCCCAATGGAAAAGCGTCCAGGCCAGGGCCACTGCCGCGGCCTCGGCGGTCTCAGCCGCAATATGCAGAGGAGGTCCGACAAAAAAACAAAGCGGCTCGGCGGCTGACCAGTAAACTATGCCGATGCCGTTGCCGCAGGCGAAAATCATGGCATACCAGGCGAAATTGGAAAATTCCGGCTTCGATTCCGGAGGGCCGAACTTGATGTGATGATAGCGGCCTAAGATGAGCCACAAAGAAGCCAGAATGCAGATGAAGCCGAACAAAAGATACAGCCAGCCGATGTCATGGGTAAGAAGATTGAAGGCTTTGCTCATATTGGCGCCCAGATTGTCGCCGGCCACCTGGCCCCAGATTATAAAGATTGCCACTAAAACCAAGGGAACGCCGACTATGATCGGATCCATCTTGGCGGGTGGTTGTTTTTGATCCATAGCTACCCTCTCTTATGCGTCGCCCGTTTGCTGGCAACAGTAAAAATGTTGCGGAAACCTTTTTGAAATTTTTTGTTGCGGGGCACGGGGTTCCCTATTAACGGGCGGGGGTCGCGCCGTCCGACCGTAGTCGGCGCCACGGCCCCTGATTGCTAGGCGGCGTAAGAAAGAGTCGCTTTTTTTTGGACCAACCGGTCGGTAACGCAGACGGTCAAGGCCAACGACCCCAATAAGAACGAATCATTTTTGTTTGGACCAGCCGGCCTGCATCTTATCGAATTCGGCCACGATTTTCGGGTCGATCGGCTTGGGGGGCTTGGCCATGAGCTTGACCGTCTTTTCGCTCAGGCGCTGTTCGAACTGCTTGGAGCCGTTGGCTTCCCAGGTTTCCATCATGGTCCTGTCCCACAGGTCGTCGGTCATGTGGTATTCTTTAAAATGTTTGAGGGTGTGTTTTTCCCGCAGGAAGTTGCCGCCGTTGCCGACCTTGGCGATGACGTCCAAGGCCAGGGTTTCCCGGCTGACTTCCAGGCCCTTCATGACCGCGGCCACGTTGGCCAGAATTTCGTTGACCAGCACCATGAAGCCCGGGGAAGAAGTGGTGCCGTGGTCGATCCAGGCCGCGCAATCGTGCACCAGGCCGGCCCCCACGGCGGCCAGGGTCATGCACTGCAGGGCCGTTTCGGCGGCGGCCTGGGCGTCGTTGAATTTGGCGTCGGTGCAGCCGCCGGTGGCGAAGAAGGGCAGACCCCAGGCCTGGGCCATCTGGCTGAGGGCGGCGATCATGGTGGTCATTTCCGGCTGACCGTAGGAGAAGATGGTGCTCTTCATGTTCATGGCCGAGGAGAAGCCGCCGAAAACGAAGTTGGCGCCGGGGGCGATGGTCTGCTGCAGCACTATGCCGCTGAGGGATTCGGCCGCCGACTGGACGATCGTTCCGGCCATGGTGGCCGGCCCGGTGCCGCAGGAAGAGGTGCAGGGGAAGTTCAGAAGCGGGATGTTGTTTTCCGCGCAGTAGATGATGTTGGCCACGGCCGGGTCATAATAGACCAGGGGCGAAATGGGCTCGGAGTAATGGACGATGTTGGGATTCTTGTCGAAATTCTCTTTGCCTCCGACCAGGATCATGGCCATTTCATGGACGGCCTTGACGCTCTCGACATGCTGCCCGCTGCAGAAGACCAGGGGCTTGGAGCAGTTCTGGAGGGCCCAGCGGTTGATGATCTTGTCGCCCGCTTTGGGGGGGAAGTCGTCGGCCATGCCGATGGTCATGATCCAGGTGAAGCTGTCGAGGTGTTCGGTCAGGGCGGCCAGAGCCTCGCCGTGCTTGGAGGTGAACCTGGTCCGCTTGTTGGTGACCGGATCCTGATAATAAATGCAGTCGATGCTGGGGCCGAAATAGGTGCGGCCGGGCTCCAGCACCACGTTGCGGTTGCCGTCACGGTCGGCCAGAACCAGCCGTTTGGGGGCCGTGGCGATGGCCTTTTCCAGGACGTAGGCGGGAATGCGGACAATGTTGCCGTCGACGCGGCAACCGGCCCCGGCCATGACCTCCAGGCCGGGCTTGTAGCTCATCTTGACCCCCACCCGCTCCAAAAGTTCAAAAACGGCGGCCTGCAGCAGCTTGATCTGCTCGTCGTTAACCACCCGCATCCTGGGGGTGAATTTGACGCCGTCAGCCACATAGCCATTGGCGATGGTCGCGAGAGACATGGGAATACCTCCTTGAAACGATTCGCGGCAGGGCGAACCGGTTTAATCCGGCCGCCCCTGGGGGAAAACAGCCGGCTTTTTGAAACCAACCCGCGATTTTAATTGCGGATGAAACATGAAACGGCCGCCTTCAAACGGGCCTGAACGCTTTGCGGACTAAAGCGCCGCTTCCGTTGCTCAGGCAGGCCGATTCGACAATGAAAACCGAACGTCCGGTCAGAGCCCGAAAGGCCTCCGCTCAGGGCGCCGGATCGAAAAAACACTGTTTAAAAAAGACTATGTTGTCGATTGGTATAGCAAGCAAGATGCGGGCCAAAAATAAAATCTTTTTTTATCAATCAAAAACCGATAGTTACAAAAATATCAAAATAGACATTTTCTGTTTTAATATTTTTTTGATTATTTTTTGTTTTAATTTTGTGTATTTTTTGTTTTTAGGCGGAACGGCCGGGAGTTCTGGCGTTCAGGTCGATATTTTATAGTCGGCCCGGTTCAGGCCCAATTTTTTGAGGCGGTAGTGCAGTTTTTGCGGGGAATAGCCCAGAAGGCGGGCCGCTTTGGCCACATTGCCCCGGCTTTTCCGTAAAACCTCGCTCAAGTTTGCGGCCTCTTGCGTGAAATCATCCTCAAGGCCAGGGGCCGGCGGCGCCGGCGGGGGCGGCGCGGGCGGACTCAGGCCGAATTTCATCAGAGGCAGCGCGGTCTGAAGGTGCTTGAGGCTGATGGCGATTTCGTGAATCTCGGCCAGGTTGAGGGTGGCCTCGATGGCGTGTTCCATTTCCCGGACATTGCCCGGCCAGGGATAGGCCTGAAGGAAACTCAGGGCTTCAGGGGTGAAGCTCTGAATGTTTTTGCCGAGAAGCTTATTGAATTTTTTGACGAAATGACTCAGCAGGCGCGTGATGTCGCTGCGCCGCTCCCTTAACGGCGGCAGATGAACCATGACCACGCCCAGGCGGTAAAAAAGGTCGGCCCTGAGGGCGCCCCGCTCAATGGCTTCAAAAGGCGAATCATTGACCGCGCTGATTATTTTTATGTCGATGGGGATTTCCCCGCTGGAACCGATTCTTCTGACCTGCCGGTCCTGAAGAGCCCGCAGAAGCTTGGGCTGGAGTTCCAGCGGCATGGAGTTCAGTTCATCCAGAAACAGGGCCCCGCCGTTGGCCAGTTCGAACAGCCCGGCCTTGTCCAGCGCCCCGGTGAAGGCCCCTTTGGCCGTGCCGAAGAGAATCGCCTCTAAAAGGGTGTAGGGAATGGCCGCGCAGTTTATGGCCACAAACGGCCCGGCCTTTCTGGGGCTGTTGTAATGAATGGCTTTGGCGAAAAGCTCCTTGCCGGTGCCGGTCTCGCCTATCAGCATGACCGACGACGGGGTCATGGCGGCTTTTTTGGCCATATCGACGGCGGCCATCATGTTTTCGTCCCGGCCGATAAGGTTGTCGAAGGAAATGACGTCGGTTTTTTCGGCCTTGCCGCCGGGCGGATTTTTAAGGGCCTGGGGATTGGTTTTGGAATAATTGTCCATCAGCATTGAATAATCGGAAACGACGCAGACCGCCCCCACCAGCATGTTTTTGTCGAACAGCGGGTAAGAGCTGCTGATGGAGTTGACCAGCTTGCCGTCCACGGTGCGATAGATATGATTGCAGTTGATGAGGGGCCTGACCAGCCTTAGGGCGTTCAGGGTCATGCTCTGGGTCGGCTCCAACTGGTAGATTTCGGTGATGGAGCGGCCGATCACGTCATGGTGGTCAAGGCCGTCCAGTTTGGCCAAAACCTTGTTGTAATAAATCAAAATGCCGTTGTGATCAGCGATCAGAACGCCTTCATGATAATGCTCGAAGAGGCAGAGAAGAAACTGGGAGGCGTCAATGTCGTAAAGTCTGGGCCTTTTGTCCATAACTGGCTCGATTTTTTGTCTGATTGCGTGCCTGAATGACCGGCATGATTTATGCATCATTTTTCAGACCGCCGGCCGGCGCCGAAACGCCTGGCATCCTGTTTGGTTAGAAACTAACCGCACAGGACGCTATGCCTTTAACTGTAGTTGGCCCATTATATCACCGAAATCACGCTTAGCATAGCCGTCAATCGGGCGGCGTCACACTGGAAGGCGACCGGAAATAAGTCTTTATCTCACAAAAATGAAAATTTGCCCAAATTTTAATGCGGTATGATTAAAAAATTGGCTTGAATTTTTACTATTTACATAGTAAGCTAAAAATAGTCATGAAAACCCCTTTCGGGTTTTTGCCAATGATTCAGTCAAGGCCGAATCCGCCGAAAGCCGGATGGCCGGCAAAGAAAAACTTGTTGGAGCAGCACTGATGGAAAAACGAGAATTGGTCATTTTGGGCGCCGGTCCGGCCGGCCTGACGGCGGCGCTTTACGCCCGCCGCGCCGGTCTTGAGGCTTTGGTCGTCGAAAGAGGCCTTCCCGGCGGCCAGATAAGAATAACCGACGAAATCGAAAACTGGCCCGGCCTCATTCATTCCTCGGGCCTGGACCTGGCCGACTCTTTCCGCAAACATGCCGAACACTTCAAAGCGGAATTCATGTCGGCCGACATTAAAGAGCTGAAAGTGGAAGGCGGCCGCAAAATAATCGTCACTTCCAACGGCGAAGTGGAGGCCCTGGCCGTGATCATCGCCACCGGCGCGGCTTTCAAAAAGCTGGGCTGCCCGGGCGAACAGGAATTCATCGGCTCCGGGGTCAGCTATTGCGCGGTCTGCGACGCCGCTTTTTTCGTAGATGAAACCGTGGCCGTGGTCGGCGGCGGCAACACGGCGGTTGAAGAGGCCATGTATTTGTGCCGCTTCGCCAAAAAAGTCTACATTATTCACCGCCGGGATCAGTTCAGGGCCGACCGCCTGGCCTGCGAACGGGCCGCCCGCTGCGAAAAGCTGACGCCGGTTTGGGATTCGGCGGTCGAAAGCATTGAAGGCCAAGGCCTGGTGGAAAGAGTCAGGCTCAGGAACGTAAAAACCAATGAAGTCAGCAGCCTGGATGTGGCCGGGGTCTTCGTGTTCGTGGGCGTCGCGCCCCATGTCGACTACCTGAAGGCCGGCCTTCTGCAACAGCGTCCCGGCGGCTGGATAGTCGCCGGCGGACATCTCGAAACTTCCGTTCCCGGCATTTTCGCGGCCGGCGACGTGCGCGACACGCCCCTGAGGCAGGTGGTCACGGCCGCGGCCGACGGGGCCGTGGCCGCCATGAGCGCCTACCACTATATCGAAAGCGGCGGCCAGTCCCTGGAGCTGGAACGGAAGTAAGGGCCGGGACCTAAGCCCGGTCGCCCCCGGAGAGGGGCGACGGAGCGAAGCGACTGGCGGAAAGGCCGATAAACTCGCTCGCTGGGCAAAAATCGCATTTTTTGCCCAGCTACGACCCAGCCGGCCCAGCCGGGCAAGTAATATTTTAGAAAAGCCCGGTCGCCCCCGGAGAGGGGCGACGGAGCGAAGCGACTGGTTGAGAGGCCGATTAACTCGCTCGCCAGGCAAAAATCACATTTTTTGCTTGGCTACGGTCAGCCGGCCAAGCCGATCATTTATATTTTTTAGGAGGCTCGTTTATGCCTAACGCGGCCGTAAAGTCCTGCTCATACTGCCTGGCCTTTACCCCTGAACTGGCTTTTCATTACGGCAATACCCCTTATATGGAACGCCAGGCCAAACCTGATTCGGAATTTCTGGCGGCCCTGCCTCGGGCGGCCCAGTCTTATGAAGAGGCCTGCCGCTATGCGCCCAACCTGGCCTATATCGGGGCCATCAGCGTCGAGGAGCTGTCGGGCCGGCCCCAGCCCTGGCTGGATAATCTTGAACCCGCGCCCGTTCGCGACGGCCGTTTCGGCGAAATCATGCCGGAAGACGAATTTCTGGGCCTGATGGATTTATGCGACGTTTTCGACCTGATCTGGCTGACGGAAGACTTCGCCGCCCGGGTCAAGGACAGGCTTACGGCCCGCGGCTTCTGGGCCGAGCCGCAGCTGGCCCGCCTGGAAAAAGGCCACGCCCTGTCTGAAATAGATGAGGAAGTAAAAAACCATAAAGCCCTGCCCCTTTATTACGGCGGAAAAACGGCCGGCTGCTGCCGCCGCGGCCATGAAACCGACGAAAACCTTTCCGCCCATGTGCTTTTGGAAAACATAGCCTCCAAGGCCACCAGCGTCCTGGCTCTGATGCACCTGTTTAAAAACGCCGGCATGAAACCGGAAGAGCTGGATTTCGTGGTCGAATGTTCGGAAGAGGCCATCGGCGACATGAACCAGAGAGGCGGCGGCAATCTGGCCAAAGCCATTGCGGAAATAGCCGGCGCCAACAACGCCAGCGGCTTCGACGTGCGGGCTTTCTGCGCCGGGCCGGCGGCGGCCCTGATCGCCTCGGCCTCCATGGTCGCGGCCGGGGCTAGGGAGAACGTGGCGGCCGCCGCCGGCGGGGCCGTGCCCAAGCTTTATATGAACGCCCGCGACCACGTCAAAAAAGGCCTGCCCGCCTTGGAGAACTGTCTGGGCTCCATGGCCGTTCTGCTGACTCCCGAAGACGGCGAAAGCCCGGTTATCCGTCTGGATTCGCTGGGCAAGCACACCGTCGGCGCCGGGGCCTCGCCGCAGGCCGTGACCACGGCCCTGGCCTGGGAGCCGCTGGAGAAGCTGGGCCTTAAACTGACCGACGTGGACAAATACGCCCCCGAACTTCACAACCCTGAAATAACCCTGCCGGCCGGGGCCGGGAACGTGCCCGAGGCCAATTATAAGATGATCGCCGCCCTGGGGGTCATGAAAAAACAGCTGGAGCGGGCCGACATTGAAAATTTCGTCAAAGAACGCGGTCTGCCCGGTTTCGCCCCCACCCAAGGGCACATCCCCTCAGGCGTCCCCTACATGGGCCATGCCCTGGAAGCCATGAAGAAGGGCGACCTGAAACGGGTCATGATAATCGGCAAGGGCAGCCTGTTCCTGGGCCGCTTGACCAACCTGGCCGACGGCGCTTCTTTCCTGATGGAAAAAATGCCGGCCGGTCAAGGCGAAGCGGCCGGCGCCGTCACCGCCCGGGATGTGGAAGAAGCGGTTCTGGAAGCCCTGGGGAACCTGGCCGCCGCCCTGTCCGAATAGGGGAGGGGGTAGGCAAAGGCCGGCCCGACAAGGCGCCAGGCCTTTATGCGAAGGCAGGTCGGCCCGATAGGGCCGACGGAGCGAAGCGACCGTATCCAGACGCCGACAAGCTCGCGCGCCAGGCAAAAATCGCATTTTTGCCTGGCCAAGGCCGGCCCGACAAGGCTCCAGGCCAAGATTAGCAAGGACAAAATATGACGGATGATAAGAGAAAAATCATCGGGCAGGCGCTGGCCAGGGTCGTGGAAAGGGCCCGCGGCGGAATAGGCCGCACGGCGATCGGCCTGATGGCCGCCGGCAGCGAATTGGGGAGCAAAGAGCTTCTCGACGGCGCGGTTCTGGCCCAGGCCGAGGACCCCCGCTTGAAGGTAACGGCCATCGGCCCGAGAACCGAAGGCTATGATCAACTGGAATGGATTGAGACCGGCGACGCCGAGGCCGACATCGCCGCGGCCATGGAAAAGGCCTTGAGCGAAGGGCTCATCGCGGGCGCGGCGGCTCTGCACTACCCCTTCCCGGTGGGCGTCGCCACCGTCGGCCGGGTTCTGACCCCGGCCCGGGGGCGCTTCATGCTGATCTCATCCACCACCGGCGCTTCAGCCGCCCAACCGCTTCAGGCCCTGGCCCTCAATGCCGTTTACGGCCGGGCCGTAGCAAAAAGCCTCGGCGCGGCCGAGCCGACCCTGGGCCTTTTGAACGTGGCCGGCGCCAGTCAGACTCTGCGGGTTTTGAACCTCCTAAAAGAGGGCGGCTATGATCTCCGCTTCGGCCTCAGCCGGCGGGCCGACGGCGGGGCCATTCTGCGCGGCAACGACCTGCTGAACCCGGGCGCGGATATCTGCCTGTGCGACAGCCTCACCGGCAACGTGTTGATGAAGCTTTTTTCGGCCTGGAACACCGGCGGCGCCTATGAGGCCTCCGGCTGGGGCTATGGCCCCTCGGTGGGCCAAGGCTGGAACCGGGTCGTCTCCATCATCTCCAGGGCCTCCGGGGCGCCGGTGGTGGCCGGGGCTTTGAAATTCACGGCCGCCGCCGTTCGCGGCGGGCTGCCGGAAAAGGCGGCCCTGGAACTGGCGGCCGCGGAAAAGGCCGGCCTGAATGATATCCTGGCCAGCCTGGCGCCGACCGAGGCGCCGGCCCAGGCGGAGATAAAAGCCCCGCCCGCCCGCCCCGCCGGGGCCGAAATACCGGGCGTGGACGTGCTGGATATGGACGCGGCCGTCAAAAGCCTTTGGAAAGAAGGCTTGTACGCGGAATCGGCCATGGGCTGCACCGGGCCGGTCATCAAAGTGCCCGGCGATATTCTTGAAGCGGCCCGCGACTGCCTCAAGCGCGGCCGTTACCTTTAAGGCGCCGCCGGGAAACGCGCGGCTCCAACACCTCAGGAGAAATACTTATGCTCGTCTTCGACAAAGACAATTTTGAAGCGGAAGCGGTAAAAAGCGATATCCCGGTCATCGTTGATTTCTGGGGTCCTCAGTGCGCTCCCTGTCTGGCCCTCATGCCGGAAGTCGAAAAACTGGCCGAAGAATATGACGGCAAAATCAAGATCGGCAAACTCAATTCGGCCGAAAACCGCCGTTTCTGCATGTCCATGAAAGTCATGGGCCTGCCGACTTTTCTGTTCTATAAAAACGGCGAGTGCCGCCAGCGCCTCTCCGGCGACGAAGTCACTATCGACTCGATCAGGGCCGCCGCTGAAAAACTTCTGGCCTGAGAACTTTTGGGCCGTAAAAACGAAAGGAGATTAGGCATGGGCAAATTGGAAGGCAAAAAGCTTCTCCTCTTAGGCGAAAGGGACGGAGTTCCCAGCCCCGCCATGGAGAGCGTTTTCAAAAACAGCGGGGCCGAAATGGTTTTTTCGGCCACGGAGTGTTTTGTTTGAACTGCTGCGGGCGCCATGGATCTGGCGAACCAACAGAGAGTAAAAGACGCGGCTGAAAAATTCGGCGCCGACAACGTCATCGTGGTCTTAGGTTCTTCCGATGCGGAAGGGGCCGGCATTTACGCCGAAACCGTGACCGCCGGCGATCCCACCTTTGCGGGGCCCCTCTCGGGCGTGGCCCTGGGCCTTCCGGTCTATCACATCTTCGAAGATGCGATCCGCGCGGAAGCCGACCCCGCCGAGTGGGAAAACCAGATCAGCATGATGGAAATGGTTCTCAACACCGAGGCTCTGGCCCAAGCTGTGGCCGAAATGAGAAACGAGCATGGGAAATCCGTCTTGTAAAAATTATTCCGGTCAGGCGTAGCATAAAAGCCCCGCATTCCAATGAATGCGGGGCTTTGCCGATTCGGCGCGCCGGCGATGCTTTCGGAGGCCTCGGGAGAATCAACGTAACCCTCTGTCGGCCCTGACGGTTTGAACATCGGGCGCGGAACATCCGCTTCAAAAGGAGAATAATAAATGCAGGCCAGACGGAAGGTGCTTGACTATTTGGATCAGATGGGCCTCGCCTGCCGGATCAGCGAACATCCGGCCGTTTACACTATTGAGGAAATGGAAAAACTGGGCCTGGACAAAATCGGCGCCATAGTCAAAAACCTTTTTTTGAGAGACGCCAAAGGCAAGCGCCATTTTCTGGTCATGATGCGCCAGGATAAAAAAGTGGACCTGAAAGGCCTTCAGGCCAAAATCGGCTCCACGCCCCTGCGTTTCGCTTCGGAAGAGCGGCTGGAAAAATGCCTGGGCCTGACCAAGGGCGCGGTCAGCCCCTTCGGCATCCTCAATGACGAAAACAAGGCCGTGGAAATCATCATTGATCGGGAGTTGCGGTCGGCCACGGAATTGCTGGGCGTTCACCCCAACGACAATACCGCCACGGTTTGGATGTCAATGGCCGACCTGGAGCGGGTGATGACCGAGCGCGGCAACGCCTTCGCCTATCTGGATATCTGAATTAAAGCCCAGCCGGGGCGGCTTCGCGCCTGTCGGCGGCGGCCCTTTTGGAAAAATCTTATGGAGCCGAATCGAAATATTTTACGCGCCCTGCCCAAGGTCGACGTCGTCCTGGAAGAGGCCGCCGCAATCGCGGGCCTGAAAAGCCTGTCCCGCTTTCAACTGACGGAAGCCGTTCGGCGGACGCTGGCTGAATTGCGCGCGGAGATGCTGGCCGGCCGCATAAGCGCCCCGCCGGAGAGAGAAGAATTATGGGCAAAAATCGCCGCCGCCGCCGAAGCCGACCTGGCCTTCAGCCTGCGGCCGGTGATCAACGCCACCGGCGTAGTGCTTCACACCAATTTAGGGCGCGCGGTCATGAGCGCGGAAATGGCGGAACGGACGGCGGCCATAGCCTCATCCTATTCCACCCTGGAGTATGACCCGGCCGCAGGCAAACGCGGCGACCGCCACAGCCATATCGAAAAATATCTGACCCGCCTGACCGGCGGCGAGGCGGCCATGGCGGTCAACAACAACGCCGCCGCGCTGCTGCTGATCATGTCGGCTCTTTTCCGCGGCCAAGAGCTTATCGTCTCACGGGGCGAATTGGTGGAAATCGGCGGCTCTTTCCGCATCCCCGACATAATGCGCCAGGGCGGGGTCAAGCTGAAGGCGGTGGGCGCCACCAACAGAACCCGCCTGGACGATTACGCCCGGGCCATAATCCCAGACCGCACCGGCGGCCTTCTGAAAGTTCATTCCAGCAACTTCAGAATCATCGGCTATGCCGGGCAGACGCCCGCGGCCGAACTGGCCGGCCTGGCCCGCGAAAATAATCTGCCTTTGGTCTATGACCTGGGCAGCGGCGCCCTGATCGACCTTCAGCCTCTGGGCTTTCATGACGAGCCCAGCGTGCCCCGGGCCCTGAAAGAGGGGGCGGACCTGGTCTGCTTCAGCGGCGACAAGTTGCTGGGCGGCCCCCAGGCCGGTCTGATCGTGGGCCGGAAAAATCATATCGACAAACTTAAATCACACCCGCTGGCCCGGGCGCTGCGGGTGGACAAGATGACCCTGGCCGCCCTGGAGACGGTCTTGCGTCTTTATCTGGATCCGGAAGAGGCGAAACGAAATATTCCCGTTCTGGCCATGCTCTTTGCGACAGATGAAGATTTGCGCGGCCGGGCCGAACAGCTGCGCCTGATTCTGGCCGAAGCCGCGCCGCATCTGACTTTTTCGGCCGTGCCCGCCGAAAGCCAGACGGGCGGAGGCGCCGCGCCGGAAAAGCCGCTGCCTTCCTGGGCGGTGGCCGTGGAAAGCCCGAACGGTTCGGAAGTTCGGCTGGAGGAATATTT